>CADBND010000253.1 GCA_902795875.1 uncultured Erysipelotrichaceae bacterium | reverse complement strand
GACGGTGGGATTCGAACCCACGGACCGCTTTTGGCGATCAAACGATTTCGAGTCGTTCTCGTTATGACCACTTCGATACATCTCCGTGAAAACTATTCTATTATACATTGTTTTGTGCACATAAGGGAATGAAAAATAGCCATGCTATAATCGTAAGCGAGAGGTATGAAAATGAAAAACATAAATATAGAAGATCTTCTGAAATTCCGTTTCATTGAAAATCTTCGCTTTGATCCATCGGGAAAAAACTACGCCTTTCAGCTTGTCCATATCGACAAAAAGAAAGACAGTTACTTCCGCACTATCTATGTAAACCGGAAAGCTTTCTCATCGCCAAAAAGCACATCCCATCTTGGCTGGTACGACGAAAGCCATCTGATCATTTCTGAAGAAAACACAAACAAGAAAGCCATCCTGAATAAGTATTTCATTCTGGACATTGAAAGCGGAAAAAGGAAGACCTTCCTGTCTACGCCCTTGCATATTTCACAGATCGAAGTTCTCAACAGGAACGAGCTGATCCTGAAAGCCGGCATTGACGCCAATGATCCGGACTTATACAAGGCATCCAAAGAAAAACTGAAAAAGAAAAAAGAAGAACTCAAGAAACAGGCCGATTACGAAGTCCTCGACGAGATCCCCTACTGGTTCAACGGAGCCGGCTTCACAAACAAGAAACGTTCTGCACTGTTTCATTGCACACTGAAGCCATTCACTATCTCCCGTATCACGGAACCCTTCTTTGATACCGGTACTGCGAAGATCCTGAACGGTAAGGTTTATTTCTCCGGTAATTCATATAAGACGAAAAGAAGCCTGTTTGACGACCTTTTTGTCTACGATCCTGTCACAAAAAAGACGGAAACGCTCTATGACAAAGATGATCTCAGTATCAGTACTTTCTTCCTTCTGAATGATGATCTTTTCCTGTACGCATCCTATGGGAAACAGTACGGCATCAACGAAACAGCGAAGTTCTACACCCTCAAGGATAAGGAATTGACGGAGGTCGGAAAGATCGACCGTTCCCTGCACGATTCTGCCGCAACAGATACTCTGTTGGGCAGCGGCAAACAGAACGTCGTTAAAAACGATCATCTGTTCACGATTGCTGCACAGAAAGATCACATCGAACTGTGGCGCATCGACAGAAAACTGAGAAACGTAAAACTCTTCTCCATGCCGCTCATCTCCCACTTCGACATGAACGAAGAAAGGATCATCTTCTGCGGATCCGATGAGACTTCTCTTCCGGAACTCTACGAATACCGCTTCAAAGACAGGAAGGTCAGACCGCTCACTTCCTTCAACAGAAGCGTACTAAAAGACAGATATGTCGCCAGACCTCAGGAAATCAGATACCGCTCCAACGGAGCTGAACTCAACGGCTGGGTGCTGCTTCCCAAGGACTACGACAGAAGAAAGAAGTATCCGGCAATACTCGATGTACATGGCGGACCAAGAGCCATCTATACCAAAGCCTACTTCCATGAGATGCAGGTATGGGCATCCAGAGGCTACTTCGTTTTCTTCACCAATATCCACGGATCGGATGGAAGAGGTGATGACTTCGCGGACATCCGCGGCAAATACGGAACGGTCGATTTCGAAGATCTCATGAACTTCACCGATGTGGTATTAGAAAAGTATCCGGCGATCGATAAGGAAAGACTCTGTGAGACCGGCGGATCTTACGGTGGCTTCATGACCAACTGGATCATCGGCCATACCGACCGCTTCTGTTGCACCGCTTCGCAGCGTTCCATCTCCAACTGGCCGGGCTTCGCCTATCTCAGCGACATCGGTTTCTACTTCGCAAGCGACCAGAACGCTACAGACGATCCGATCAAAGACAACGCAAAACTCTGGGAACACTCTCCGTTGAAATACGTCGACAACGTCAAGACACCGACCCTGTTCATTCACTCCGACCAGGATTACCGCTGTCCGCTTCCGGAAGGCATGCAGATGATGCAGGCCTTATGTGAAAGAGGGATCGACACAAGACTCGTCCTTTTCCACGGAGAAAACCATGAACTCTCAAGATCCGGAAAACCGTCACACAGGATACGCCGTCTCAAAGAGATCAGCGATTGGTTCGATAAATACTGTTCCAGTGTTTTATAATGAAATTACAAGGAGAATAAGATAATGAATCAGAATACAGACAAGATACTGGACGCGATCGACCGCGATCCAGCCCTTCTCGAACAGCTTTTGAACATGGATGAAGCACCTCTCACAAGAAGCGGGCAGAGAGTCAATCCTCTTCTGAACGCTATCGGAAACAGCCTCGACAGCAACGAAGTCAACACGGTCAATCAGGAACTCTCACAGAACCCGATCGTACAGCTCTATTCCGCTGCAGCCGGTTCCCTTGATGCAAAAGACCTGCTCAATTATGTCGGCGGTACCAGAGGCCTCAACGTCGGAAGAAGCCCGGCATTAAGAGCTCTGTTTGATGGCAAGCTCGATCTCAAGGACATCATGCTGATAATCGTCCTGCTCAAACTGTTCAAGAGAAAGAATGCCCACACCTACAACAATTCAGCGATCGGGCTTCTCGGGACACTGCTTGGCTTCAACAACGTCTACCAGCAGAATTCCAACCCCTTCTCATCACTATTGGGTGGAAACAACTATTACGGACAGCAGTCCGGAGGTCTGTTTGGAAACCTGTTCTCTACCGGATATAACTCAGGATACGGTTCCTACTACAACAACAATAACGGACTCGGATCATTCCTGGGACTGACCGGAAACAACAGTTTCAGCAACAACGGTCTGCAGAACCTGCTGAACTTCGTCAACGGCAACTACAACAACAATTCCCAATACAATCTTCTCTACAACATCCTGGCACAGGCTGCCGCATCCGCAGTATCCGGCAACGGAAACGTCTCCGCCAACGGACTCTTCTCGGTGCTCGACCAGCTTCTGAAAGGATAAAAGATAATACAAAAGGTCCGGTATTTTCACCGGACCTGTTTCGTGATCTTTATAAACGTACCTGTCGGGGTGCTTCCGTAAAGGAAGAGAATGTTGCCACGGCATCTTCGAAATACAGAACGATCGTATTGTCATCGTTCTCATCGTACATGCCTCGTAATGACGGATTCTTATCCAGCATATCCTTCTTGGCCTCGACCCGATCATCCGGGATCAGTTTCCCCGAAATGCGTAACCACTTTCCATCCTTGAAGCAGCACACTTCCGCCTTCGGATCTTGTAGCAGTTGCTTGTAGCAGTCCTTCTTCTTCCCGGTCTGGATATACAGTTTCCCTTCAAAGATCTCTGCCGTACCAAACGGTCTGACCCTGGGCTGATCGCCTTCGACCGTCGCCAGATAATAAACACCGCAGGACTTCAGAAATTCCCAAACTTCATTCATGATATTTGCCTTCCTTTCTTCTTCAGTATATCATCGAAGTCCGCTCATCTTTTGTCTTTTGTCCGTGCTTGCTATAATGGGTTTAAGAGGTAAAGAAAAATGATAATAACAAACATAAAAGAGGCATCCGTATACCGCTCGGGTGCCTATATCACCAGATATGGAAATGTGAAACTGCCTGAAGGAAGGCAGACGATCACTGTCGAGATCCCCAGCCCTTCCATCGATCCCAACACATTGACCGCCACCTTTGGCCAGGGCATCAGAGGACTCAATGTGCGGCCCTATCTTCGAAACGAAGAACAGAAGAAAGAACTTCAGAAAGAGATCCTCGAAAAACTGGAAGAAGTGAAAGACCGGATACAGACCTATGCGGATCAGATCGAGATATTGAAAAACAACACCGACTTCTCCGCCAGAGAAAACATGTCCGTAAAAGAGATGAACGAATACATCGATTCACTGCCTGAAAGAACGGAAAAGATAAGAGAGAAGATCCGCTCCCTGAAAAAAGAAGAAACCGATCTTGTCAAGCAGCAGCAGGACATCCAAAAGAAATCCTGCTGCTATCTCGTCGACATCGATCTGGAATGCGAAAAGGAAGGGGAATACCCGCTCCGTCTTCGCTATTACGAATACAGTGCCTCCTGGTCGCCCTTCTATGAGATCCGTACAGGGGAAGAAGAAAAAGCCTCTCTGCGCTTAAGAGCATCGATCAGACAGAACAGTTCAGAAGACTGGAAAGGCGTAAGCCTGAAACTGTTCACCGGCGATCCCTCCGTTTCCGCAAACATCCCTGTCCTCTCTCCCCAATATGTGAACTTCTATGAACCGCCCATATACGGTGCCAGAAGAACCAATGCCGCTTTCGGAAGCATGATGAAGGCGACTATGGACATGGCAGTGGAAGAAGAAGCGGATATGGAAGAAGCGATGATCGAAGTCCGAAACGATCAGGCGACCGCTTCCCAGAATGACACGATGATGGAATACGACCTTGACTCCCTCTATGATCTCGATGACCGGAAAGAACTGAGTATCGATCTCACAAGCAGCCAGATCGATTGCCGCTACCATGTCATCGCCTTACCCAAAGCCGATAGCTACGGCTATCTGGCAGCCGAAGTCAAGACTTCCGACATCAGTGAGATCATCGACAGCAGCGCAAAGATCTATCACAACGACACCTTCATCGGCGATCTTTACATCGATGTCGATCCGGGCAAGGAGACCTACGACATCTCTTTAGGTAAGGACGAAACGATCCGCTTAAAACGGACACAGAAAAAGAAATACCGTTCCAATGTCCTGCTCAAAGGACAGACAAAAGACGAATATGAATATGAGATCGAAGTCGTCTCCAGAAAAAACAAAAAGACAGACATCACTCTCCTAGACCAGATACCTGTCTCCCGGGACAAGACCATCGTGGTCGATGTACAGACTCTGTCCGGTGCACACAAAGAGGAAGAGACCGGCGAACTGGAATGGGACTTCACCCTGGAACCAAACGAAAAGAAGACCTTTACGATCTCCTACTCGCTGTCCTGGCCGAAAGACAAGAAACTGAATATCTGAGCTGTCGCAAGACAGCTTTTTTAGTGGATCAGAAAACGCTGCAGGCGGTCCATGACCTTTACAAGCAGAAGCTCTTTCGCAAAAACCTTTCTAAATTCCTCTTCGCTGTAATAGCCGCGCATCCCGACGATCTCCCGATAGCGGTATATGGCGTAGATCGCCATCGCCATCAGACCCGTATATATAAGCAAGAGGATCCACCACCATGCCCCAAGCTTATCAGCATATACAAAAAGAAGACCGACCGGGATCATCCCCGCAAACATGACTGCCGCAAACAGAAAAGCTTCCTTCGATGCACCGAAAAGAGAATGCTTACGCATCCTCTTTCTTTCGTAATAAGTCTTAAACTGTTCCTTATCCTTATCAGACATCTCTATTTCGAACTCTTCTTCAGGAAACGCAGCGAAAGTTCCGTAATATCATCGAACTGATCGACGCCCTTGAAGAATTCCTGAACATCTTTGAAGACGTTCTCACACAAAGCCTTGGAATCGTCTTCCTTTCTGCTGTTGATGAACTTCAGCAGACGTTCTTCGCCATAGAGTTCCTTATCCTTGTTGGTAGCCTCGACGACACCGTCCGTATAAAGGAAGAGCTCGTCTCCAGGCTGCAAAGTGATCTCCTGTGTCTTGTAGCGGACACCTTCCATTCCTGCCAGAACGAAACCGGCCGGAGCCTTGAGGTATTCATATTCGCCATCCTTCTTTTTCCAAAGAGGAGGATTATGACCCGCATTGGCGAAACGCAGCAGGCCGCTTCTCAGATCCAGGAAGCCCATCCACGCCGTCACAAACATGCCTTCGGAATTGCCTTCACAAAGCTGATTGTTTGCCCTCGTGAAGATCTCATCCACAGACATACCGTTTTCCGCCATGTTTTTGATGGTGGTCTTGGAACGCATCATGAATAACGAAGCCGGTATCCCTTTGCCGGAAACATCCGCCACCAGGAAGACTAGGGTATCGTCCTTCAGCAGATAGAGATCATAGAAGTCACCGCCGACCTCCTTCGCCGGATCCATCAGGGCATAGATGTCGAATTCATTCCTGTCGGGATAAGGCGGGAACACGGAAGGAAGCGCAGATCTCTGGATCTGTCTGGCATACTGTAATTCCGATTCGATCCTCTTTTCCGATTCATCGATCAGCTGCTTCAGCTTATCGACCGTCGTATTGATATCCGTACTCAGTTCATCGAACTCTTTGTTGTTGCGGACATTGACGACCGTATCCAGATCGCCATCGACGATCTTGCCTAAAGCTTCCTTGACATCGATAACCTCCTTAACGACACTTCTTTTGACCGTGGAGTAGATGACCGAGAAGATCATCGCAAACACGATCGTCTCCATGAAACTCGTCAGATAGATCGAAAGCCTCCGGTTGAAATTCGCCTCGCTGCGCGGATAGATCGCCAGGATCTTATAGCCCTCGACACCTGCATGCATATAGTAGACATCGCCATACGAAGAGTTGTGCTGCTGCACCTCATATTCGTTTGTCTCGCTCAGGTCGATCTCTTTTACGATCTGGGCGAAATTGAAAAAGGATCCCTCTTCATCGACCATCAGTTCCCCATTCTCATCGATGACGCCGATCATTCCGGTCTCACCGACATGACGGTTGTTCGAAACGGAAACGATACCATCTCTTATGATGTCGTGATACTGCTTCAAAGACAGACCGATCTCCAGGAAACCGTAATCCGTCCGGACACCCGCAAACTTGCAGGCCTTGCCCTCTTCACAATCATCCCGGAGATCCTGTACATAACGCGTCGAAGAATCAAGCAGTTTCATGAACTCCGAGGGCATTTCGCTCTTCTTCATATCGAAACCGACAAACTCATCGTTGCTGGAACGGAAGATGATACCATCCTCTCCGACCATGTTGATCTCAGAAAGATCATGCCGAAGCATCAATTGAATGAGCTGTTCTTTCGTCGTATCCGCATCCGTATTGGCAGCGATGTTGCGCACTTCCGTATAGATGCTTCGCTTGGTCTCGGAAATCACATCCGCCGCCGCATCATCGGTATTCAGATAAAGTAAGGAACGTGTATCTTCGCTGCAGATGTTATCCTGCAGGGAATAGTTGAAACTTTGTGTCAGGATGAAACCCGCAAAGACGACCAGTATGAGCCTGCCCTGAAGCTGATCGGACACCGTCGGAAGTGCCGACTTCACTTTATCCTGGGAATTGGCCTCGAAGATATGTAACATCATCGCCGCGACCGTGACCGCGACCGTATTGAGAGCCACCATCGGACCTGTACAGACCTCCACATACAGGAACGCCACCTTGACATCGTTCAGGTTGGTCAGGAATATCATCAACATGTGGACGACCTCGACGGTGAAGGCAAACATCAGCGACTGCCAGACCGTCGGCATCCTGTCGTCGTTGAGATATTTGCGGACAAGCGCCGCTGTGACACCTGCCAGGAAGGTGGAGATCGAACAGGCAACTCTGGTGTAATAACCGCCTCCCCAATAGACGCAGAACCATCTTTCGATGCCACCGATTAACCCGGCAATGATACCGGCCGGAGCACCGAAGAAAAGACCGGCACAGATCGGTGAAGCATCCCGGACATTGATGATCGCGCCTTCGTATAAAACACCTCTTTCCGTCGCATAGATCGCCACGATCCCGAAAACGATACCCGCAAGGATCTGTTTGGTCCAATAATGCATCTTACGGAAACGTTCCGTTTTAAAAAGACCGTAGAGGACGATGGCGGAAATAAACGGCCAGAGGCTGATCTTGAAAAGTGAAAAAGCGATGTTTTCTTCCATTTATATCTATTTTACATTTTCCGCAGGATTTCGTAAGTTTTTTAGATCGAAAAACACTCTTTCTTCCATCTGTTTTACACCTGCTTCACACCTTCATTATATACAGACAATTGGTTTACAATGAAATCAGAAAGCAGGAAAAAACAATGAAAAGCGACTGGTACAAAAAGGCCGTAGTCTATCAGGTCTACCCGTTCAGTTTCAAAGACGGAAACAACGACGGCTGGGGCGACATTCAGGGCATTCTGTCAAAACTCGACTATATAAAGAAACTCGGTGCGACCGCGATCTGGTTCTCCCCTTTATATAAGTCTCCCGACTACGATTTTGGATACGACATCAGCGACTACAAAGACATTGATGAAAAATTCGGAACGATGGAAGACTTTGACACCCTTTTGAAAGAATGTCACAAGCGTGATCTCAAAGTCATCATGGACATGGTCCTCAACCACACCTCCATCGAACACGAATGGTTCAAGAAAGCCATCGAAGACCCTACATCGAAATACCGCAACTACTACATCATCAGAAAAGGAAAGAAGGTAGGAAACCGTCTCCTTCCTCCAAGCAACTGGGCATCTACCTTCACCGGCTCTGCCTGGGAATGGATCTCCGGTACCGATGAATACTATCTGCATCTTTTCTGTAAGGAACAGGCCGATCTCAACTGGGAAGAACCGGAAGTCCGGAAACAGATCGTCGACATCCTGAATTTCTGGCTGGAAAAAGGAGTGGACGGTTTCCGTTTCGATGTCTTCAACATGTTTTCCAAAGTCTATCCCATCCAAGACGATCTGTCCAAAAACAGCTTCCAGAAAGGGGCACAGTACTTTGTTGACGGACCAAGGATCCATGAATTCCTGAAACAGCTCAATGAAGAAGCTTTGTCCCACTACGATTCCTACACGGTCGGAGAATCCTACCATCCTTCCAAAGAAGCGGCACACGAATATGTGAAGAAAGAGAATAAAGAACTCGATTCCATCTTCAACTTCGCCCACCTTTCTTCCGACAACATCAACGACATGAAGTTCTTCTACAAACCTTTCGACCTGAAACAGTTCAAGGAAGGACTCCTTTCGCCGCAGATCGAATACTACAAGGACGGATGGAACACGCTGGTCTTGGAGAACCACGACAACCCCCGCAGCGTAAGCCGTTTTTCGATCGATACGAAGAATTATCGCTATGAAGCGGCCACCTTCCTGGCCACGATCACCTACATGGGCTTTGGGACACCCTTCATCTATATGGGACAGGAGATCGGCATGACCAACTGCGAATTCAATGATATCAACGAGATGAAAGACCCCGTCTCCCATTTTGTATACGACCTCATGACCTCCTACCACATGCCCAAGTCTCTCGCCTTCCGCTTCATCAAATATGGCGCAAGAGATCACGCCAGAGTCCCGATGCAATGGAACGATGCGGTCAATGCCGGCTTCAATGAAGGACATACGCCCTGGCAATGTATGAACCCGCAATACCATCAGATCAACGTCGAAAAAGATCTCTCCTCTGACAGATCGATCTACCGTTACTATCAGAAAGTACTCGCCTTCCGCAAAGAAAACGAAGTCTGTATCTATGGTGAAACAAAAGAATACGATCACGATAACAGAAGGATCATCGCCTACAGCCGCAGCTATGAAAACGAAGAGATCTTTATCGTCGGAAACTTCTCGAAAAAGACTGTCCGCTACAGACTGCCTGAAAGATATAAAGACTATAAAGCAGTCTTAAACAATTATGAGACACTTTCAAAAGAAGAAAGCGTCATTACATTCCAACCTTACCAGGCGCTCGTACTCAAAAAGTAGACGGTCTTTGGATCTATAAATGATTCCCCTGACATATATTGATAGCTACAGATAATTATTAGTTTTATTACAGCTTATGATTGGAAAACTTGCAGTTATAAGGCTCTCTTCCAAAGGAGAGATATAATAATTATAGAAGTGCCAAAAGAGAATAATCAATCAAACGTATTTGTATCGATTGATAAAAACATGAAACCGATTAGATTTCTGATATGTAAGTACCCTTTGTCAAGCGTTGTTTAAAAGAATCTGATGAATTTCAATCAAATAACGCTGTGATCTATATGAATCTCAAGGGCATCTGGAAGAAGCTTTAGACTGTATCAGTTCATCGGTAGTTGGCCACTCTGATATTCGCTTATTGG
>CADBND010000252.1 GCA_902795875.1 uncultured Erysipelotrichaceae bacterium | reverse complement strand
TGTTATTGTCGATGTTAGGTAAGAACAATCCGATCGGTATCGTCATCGCCGCCTTCTTCATCAAGTATCTGGAACAGGGTGCGGCTGTATTGTATTTCGTCGATAATGCGGTTCCTTCCGAGATCGTTTCGATCGTTGAAGGTATCGTCATTATGCTGATATCTTCACAATACTTCTTGAGAAGATTAAGAGAGCGTCAATTATTAAAGGAGGGCCTTGAGGAACATGATGAGTAGTATTTTCGAAACTCTGTTTTCAATGAGATTTCTGGTCACGACGATCCGTCTGGCAACTCCTATCATTTTCGCGGCGATCGGTACATTCATTGCTGCACAATCCGGTATTGGTAATATCGCGATCGAATCGATCATGACGTTTGCCGCATTGGCTGGTGTTCTAGGAAGCTATCTTTCCGGAAATGCCTGGGTCGGTGTCCTTCTGGCTCTTGTGATCGGTATCCTTACGGTCATGCTGATCGCGTTCTTCTCCATGAAACTGGGGGCAAACGCCTTCCTGATCATGATCGCTCTGAACACCTTTGCGGATTCTGTTGCGATCTTTGTTATGTATCTTATGACTGGTGAAAAAGGAACGACTGCTTCTCTGACGACGCCGATCTTAAGTTCCATCGATATTCCGATCATCAAGGATATCCCGATCCTGGGTGAGATCCTTTCCGGCCAGTATGTCTTGACATATCTGTGCTGGGTCATCGTTATCCTGCTGTTCATCTTTATTTACAAGACTCCGACAGGTATGCGTTTGAGAGCCTGCGGTCTGAATGCCGATGCTGCTAGAACAGCCGGTATCAACGTAGAGCGTCTGCAGGTCTTATCGCTGATCCTTTCCGGTATCTTCGCTGCATTGGGCGGTGTATATCTTTCTCTGAACTATCTGAAGATCTATTCCAGAGGAATGGTCTCCGGACAGGGCTGGATGGGTGTTTCAGCCAACGGTATTGCAGCCGGCAATTACTGGATCCTGATTCTTTCTGCATTTATCTTTGCGATATTCAGATCGGTATCCATTATTTTCTCCAGCAGTTCCGCATTACCGACAGACCTGGTCAATGCGATCCCGTATATTGCGGTCTTCGTCATCCTGACTGTCGTTTCAATCGTCAACTACTACCGTGTCAAACGTGGTAATGTTGAGGAACAGTAGTGTTTAAAACAATAATTGATTGTGATCCGGGCCATGATGATATCATGGCCTTGCTCACAATATTGGCACATGAAGAGACCTTTGAAGTGTTGGGTATCTGTACGGTAGCAGGAAACAATACATTACAAAAGGTGACACGGAATGTCTTACAGGTCGAAGAATATCTTGACATCGACATACCGGTCTATATGGGAATGGACAAGCCTCTGCTTCTCGATGCGGTCCCGCAGCCTGCAGGACATGGAGAAAGCGGGATGGATGGTCCTGTCCTGCCGCAGCCTGTCAGAAAGGCATCGGATAAAAGTGCGATCGAATTCTATAGAGATGTTCTAAGCAGGGAAGATGATGTGACGATCATTGCTTTGGCTCCGCTGACCAACCTTGCGGTCATGATAAAAGAATATCCTGAATTGAAGGATAAGATTGGGCAGATCGTTTTGATGGGCGGTGCGTTGAACGGTGGCAATATAAACAAATATGCCGAATTCAATATCTGGCATGATCCTCATGCGGCAAAGATCGTGTTCGATTCCGGTATTCCTGTCGTGATGGCACCCCTTGAGGTCTGCTATGCCGGAGGAATACTGATAAAGGAAACGGAACGTTTTAAGAATGGAAAAAAGGTCTCCAAATTGGTGGATGATCTGTTCAGTTTCTATCTGAAATATGCGATCGACAGAGGTTGGGACAAGACAGCGATCTTCGATCTGATCCCTGTATTGTGGCTTTTAAGACCTGAACTGTTTTCCTGTAAAACGGGAAAGGTGGATGTGGTATTGGATGGTGAAGATACGCAGGGTCAGACGATCTTTTGTGAAGGAGGAGGAGCTCATACCGTTTTGTATGATGCGGATAGAGAAGCTTGTATGAAACTGTTCTTCGAAGCAATCGATGAATTGGATGGAAGATATTCATGATCAGAAGAGCAGAGGAAAAAGATCTTTCGAGGATCGGTGAGATCCTGGTGTTCGTAAAGAGGATCAAATTCCGGCCAATCTTTCAGGATGATGATTTTTCTTTCAATACTTTGCAGGTCATCTCAGTAGCGGATGACTACCGGTC
>CADBND010000251.1 GCA_902795875.1 uncultured Erysipelotrichaceae bacterium | reverse complement strand
TTTCTGTGGGGCGCATCATCTGCTGCCTGGCAGGTCGAAGGCGCTACGCTGGAAGATGGAAGAACACAGGCGATCATTGATTTGAACTCGCAGACCAAGAAACCGTTTGCGGACAACTCGATCGCTGCCGATCACTATCATCATTACAAAGAAGATGTTGCCCTGATGAAGGAATGCGGCTTCACGAGTTACCGTTTCGGTATCTCCTGGTCAAGGATCATTCCGGCGGCTGACCGCAAGGTCAATCCGAAGGGCATCGAATTCTACAACAATCTGATCAATGAACTCAAGGCGGCCGGTATCGAACCGATCGTGACGATCTATCATTACGATATGCCTTGCTGGGTCGATGAGAAATACGGCGGCTGGCATGACCGGGCGATCATCGATGAATTCGATTACTATTGCCGTGTGCTGTTCGAGAACTTCGGTGACAGAGTCAAATACTGGCTGTCCATCAACGAGCAGAACATGCAGATCGTTTACGGCAAGTGGTTGGGTGTTGCCAAGGGTCTGACGGATGAAGAATGGGAAGTCCAGAAATGGCAGATCAACCACATCATGAATATGTGCCATGCCAAGGCGGTCATTGCCTGCCATGAGATGGTCGAGGGTGGAAAGATCGGTCCGGTACCCGGTTATGTCCCGATCTATCCGAAATCCTGCAAACCGGAAGATCAGATCGCGGCAATGAATGCCGAAGAGCTGACGCAGAAAGTCTGGGATGACCTGTATGCTTACAGAGAGTATTCCGGTTTCATTAAGAACTATTGGAAAGAGCGCGGTATCGATCCGAAGATCCAGCCGGGCGACATGGAAGAGATCGCTAAAGCCAAGATCGATTTCATCGGTGTGAACTGCTACCGTTCCGACTGTGGCAAATGGCCTGATCCTTCCTTTGTTCAGGAGATCGGTCTGAACAAATATGGCCGCAAAGGTGAATTTATCTATACCAACTGGCCGGGTGAATACGCTTTGGACAGAAACCCGTTCGTTGAAACGACAGACTGGGATTGGCATATTGATGGCGTTTGCATGCGTTACGCACTGCGCTACATGTGGGATCACTACCATCTGCCGATGGTCATCACAGAGGCCGGTTTCGGTGCTCATGAAGATCTCGATGAGAATGGCGAGATCCACGATCAGTACCGTATCGATTATCTGAGAGACTATATCTATAATGTCGGTCTGGCGATCGCTGACGGTGTCGAAGTATTCGGTTTCAATCCGTGGTCCTTCACCGATCTGCTTTCCACCGGTAATGGTATGGCAAAGAGATACGGTCTGGTATTCGTCAACAGGACGGATGATGATCTCAGAGATCTGAAGAGATACAAGAAGGATTCCTTCTACTGGTATTCGAAGCTGATCAAGTCCAATGGTCAGGAATGGGGTTATGATATGTCAGAGTGGAGAAATTTCACAAAGACAAGTGAGATCGCTTCCGATCTGAAAGACAAGATCAAAGATCCCGATTGGAACAAATAAAAATAACGATCTTTACCAACATATATTTTGAAAGGGGAAAAAATGGCAAAGAAAGATTACAAGAAATTATCTGATGATATTATTGCTGCCTGCGGTGGTGCCGATAATATCCTGGCTGCTTCTCATTGCATGACGCGTCTGAGAATGAATCTTAAGGATTCCAGTAAGCTCAACATCGAAGAAGCAAAGAAGATCCCTGGTGTCATCAACATCGTTGTTCAGAACGGTGAACAGCAGTTCGTCATCGGTCAGGATGTTCCTTCTCTTTATGAGGAAGTCATCAAGAACGATATCAAGGCTGCGGGTTCCGTTGATGATGCGGAAGCTCTCAAGGCAGACTCTCAGGTCAAGGGCAATGTTGTAGAGACAGTTCTGTCCTACATCGGCGGCACATTCTCTCCGATCATTCCGGTCTTCATCGCCGGAGGTCTTACGGGTGCGGTATTGTCTTTGTTACAGACGTTTGCGGGTCTTGATGCGACAAATGGCACTGTCATCGTTTTGACGGCGATCCAGCAGTCAATGCTGTACTTCTTACCGGTCTATATCGGTTTCTCCAGCGCTTCCAGACTCAAATCCAATCCGTATCTCGGCGCTTTCTTAGGTGCAGTACTTCTTTATGTCACTGCCAACCGTCCTGAGACGCTCAACTTCCTGGGCATCCCTGTAGCCAACATCGGTTACAACGGGCAGATCTTCCCGGTCGTCTTAGGTACCTTATTCATGTCTGTTGTATACAAGTTCTTACAGAAGAACCTGCCGATCAACCTCAGAACGATCTTCGTTCCGCTGATCACGATGCTGGTAACAGTTCCTGTTACTCTGATCGTATTAGGTCCTATCGGTTACACTGTCGGTACTGTTCTGGCTAACGCAGTTCTCGGTATCTACCGTGCATTCCCGGCTCTGGCTGTCGCCATCATCGGTGCGACCACTGTCTGGATGGTCTTCTTCGGTATGAACAATGCGACTTATCCTGTCTTGTTCCTCTTATTGGCTGAAGTCGGTTCCGATCCTCTGATCTGTACCGGTATGGCTCCTGCCAACGTTGCAGTCGGCGGCGCATGCCTGGCTTATGCACTTCTTCAGAAGAAGGAAGAAAACAGACAGGTCGGTATCGGTTCCGGTATCACTGCATTATGCGGTATCACTGAACCGGGTGTCTACGGTGTCCTGTTCCCGAACCGTTATCCGCTCATCGGTGCGATGGTCGGCGGCGGTGTCGGCGGCTTCATCGCCGGTCTGTTTGGTCTGACGCAGTATGTCGTTGCCGGTCCTGGCTTCCTGTCCTTCGCTGCTTACATGAATCCGGATGGAACATGGGGCAACTTCTGGGGTATGATGGGTGTCATGGTCCTGGCTGTCATCATCGGCTTTGCTGTAACATACGTTCTTGGCAAGAAAGAAATGGCCAAGGAAGGCAAATAAGCAGATAAACATTTGAATCTTGAAAGGAAGCGGGTCATCCTGCTTCCTTTCTTCTTGAAGAAGGATCGCACGAATGAATATCCGTGATCGTCTCTTCGCAGATATTGGAAAGTAATGGTATATATGACAAAGAATACTAAGAAGGTCTGTTTTCATTATGTCCGTCATGGAAAGACTCTTTTCAATGAGATAGGCAGGATGCAGGGCCATTGCGATTCCCCATTGACGCAAGATGGGATCAGCCAGGCCTATGAGGCCAGAGAGGCACTCAAAGAGGCCGATCTGAAAAGAGCCTATACTTCCACGAGTGAGCGCTGTGTCGATACGGCACACATCATTCTGGAGGGAAGGAATGTGCCTTTGATATATACCAAAAAACTCAAGGAGATGTTCTGGGGAAGATATGAAGGTGCTCTGATCTCACAAAACCGGGAAGAGATCGATAAGCGAAGGTTCGGTTCAAGGGACTGGAAGGATGTCGGTGGTGAGGATATGCAGATGCTGAAGGAAAGACTTCTGGATATCTTTGGTGAGATCTATGATGAGGCGAGTGATGGTGATCACATCCTGGTCGTGTCACACGGTGCTGTCTTTCTGAATATGATCTCGTTGTTTTTCGGATATGATCTTGATGGCTTGTTGAAACTGATGCGGGAAAACGAAGAAGATTTCCATCCGGTAAGAAACGGTTATGCGGCGGAATTTGTGATCGATGAGGGCAGATTCGAGCTTCTCGATCTGAAAGGCCACCGCAAAGGTCTGATCGAAGAATGGCTGAAGTATCCGCACAACGGGATCTCTTTATGACATATCGATGAAAATGAAAAAGACCAGGTTTTCTGCCTGGTCTTTGTCAACTTTGTGTCTCAATTATTTCATCAGTGAAAGGAACATTTCCTTGATGTCTTCGACCGTTACAGGACGGGGATTGCCCGGAGTGCAGGCATCTTTCAAGGCGTCTGCGGAGAGGGCGTCGACATCTTCCATCGGTACGACATCTTTTAAGGACATGACGATACCGACATCTTCACCGAGTTTTTTGACGGCATTCACAGCGGCCGTTCTTGCTTCTTCAAGAGGCATCGTGTAGGCACCTTCGACACCGAATGCGTCGGCGATGTCACGGTATTTCTCACCGGTGACAGGAGCGTTGTAGGCCATGACTGTCGGAAGCAGGGTCGCACATGCCTTGCCGTGGGGCATATTGTAGTAGGCAGAAAGGGTATGAGCCATGGAATGGTCTACACCGAGTCCGACGTTGGAGAATCCCATACCGGCAATATACTGGGCAAGCGCCATCGCTTCTCTTCCTTCGGGTTCGTTCTTTACGGCACCTCTCAGGTTCTTGGCGATCATGCGGATCGCTTTGATGTGGAACATGTCAGAAAGTTCCCAGGCACCGGCTGTAATGTATCCTTCGATCGCATGCGTCAATGCATCCATGCCGGTCGCAGCAGTCAGTCCTGCCGGCATCGAGGCCATCATTTCCGGGTCGACAAAGGCGACGACCGGGATATCGTGTACGTCCACACAGACGAATTTTCTCTTGTTTTCCGGGTCAGTGATAACATAGTTGATCGTCACTTCAGCAGCAGTACCGGCAGTTGTAGGAACGGCCAGGATCGGCGTGCACGGATTCTTTGTGGCTGCAACACCTTCCAATGATCTCACATCGGCGAATTCGGGGTTCGTGTTGATGATACCGATGGCTTTGGAAGTATCCATTGATGATCCGCCACCGATGGCGACGATGCAGTCGGCACCGGCTTCAGCGAACGCTTTGACACCGCTCTGAACGTTTTCGATCGTCGGGTTAGGCTGGATGTTGGAATACAGAGTATATGGGATACCGGCTTGTTCGAGAAGGTCGGTCACTTTAGCTGTGATACCGAATCTGACCAGATCGGGATCGGATGCGACAAAAGCCTTCTTGAAGCCGCGGGCTTTGATCTCATTGACGATCTCTTTGACCGCACCGGTTCCGTGATAGGAAGTTTCATTCAGGATAAAACGATTTGCCATGTGTTTATTTTTCCTCCAATAGTTTATACTATTAGTATACTTTCTTGTGATTAATTTCACAAATAAAAAGCCCGATGACTTTTTTAGGAAAACGTTACCATTTTTTATGTTTTTTACAGATAAGCGTTTACATCGGAATCTGACTTTGACTTGAGAAGAAGAAAGGGTGACAATTGTTGTATGAATATGGAATATGTAAAATTCGGGGATGGCCCGAGAAACATGGTCATTCTGCCGGGTATCAGCCTGAGACCCGTTACTGGATCGCCGCAGGCGATCATTCAGGCTTATGAGGTCTTTTCTAAGGATTTTACGGTCTATCTATTTGATTATCCGGAATCCCCCAAAGAGGATCTCAGGATCGACGATCTGGCGGAAGATATCGCCAATGGCTTAAAAGAACTTGAATTGAGTGAGATATATCTTTATGGCGTTTCGATGGGAGGCATGGTCGCACAGAAACTGTGCATCCTGCATCCGGAGATGGTGAAGAAGATGGTTTTGACTTCTACCGTATGCAAGGTAGAGGATCACCAGAAGATGGATGTATGGTATGACCTTGCGAAAGACAGGGATATCATGGGACTTGTTTCCACGTTTATGAAAGATGTCTATTCCAAGGAGATCTACGATCAGATGATCAATGTGACTTTCTCGATGTTCAAGGATCTCAGCAGTGAGGAACTGCGTGATTTTATGATCCGCTTACAGGCAGCGAAGGGATTCGATACGAGCGAGGAACTTTACAAAGTCAAAGTGCCGGTCCTGGTACTGGGTTCTTTGAAAGACAGGATCTTCTCGTTTGAAGAGATGAACAGGATCGTTGAGATACTTCATTGTGATTCCTATTTCTATGAGGGTTATTCCCATGCGGTCTACGATGAGGCACAGGATATCAAGGACAGGATCCTGGAATTTTTTATGAGATAGAAAGAAGAAAAGATATGGGTTGTACGACAATACTGGTTGGAAAGAAAGCTTCCTATGACGGTTCGACGATGATCGCGAGGAACGATGACGGACATTTCGATGTCAAGAAGCTCGTCGTGGTCGATCCGAAGAAGCAGCCACGCAAATATAAGTCCAAGATCTCTCATCTGAGCATCGATCTGCCGGATGATCCTTTGCGTTACACGGCAACACCGAGCGTCGATCCCAAGAACGGCATCTGGGCAGCGAACGGGATCAATGAGGCGAATGTCGGCATGACGGCTACGGAGACGATCACTTCCAATGCGCTGGTACTGGGTGGTGATCCTTATGTTGAATACAAAGAAAGAAAAGGAAAACAGAGAGAAGTTCCGGGCGGACTGGGCGAAGAGGATCTGGTCGTTCTGGTCCTTCCGTATATCCGTTCAGCCAGAGAAGGCGTTGAACGTCTGGGTATGTTGCTGGAAAAATACGGTACCTATGAGGCCAACGGCATTGCGTTCAATGATGCGGAAGAATGCTGGTGGCTGGAAACGATCGGCGGTCATCACTGGATCGCCAAGAGGGTGAAGGATGAGGAATATGTCATCATGCCTAACCAGTTCGGGATCGATTCTTTCGATCTGGATGATGCACTGGGTGAAAAGAAGTTCCATATGTGTTCCGCTGATTTAAAGGAATTCATCAAAGACAATCATCTCGATCTCAATAAGGGCAGGGTCTTCAATCCGCGTTATATCTTCGGTTCCCATTCCGATGCCGATCATGTATACAACACACCAAGAGCCTGGTTCATGGGACGTTATTTCAATCCGAACACATACAAATGGGATGGTGAGAATTCCGACTTCACGCCGGAGTCCGACAATATCCCCTGGTCCATGGTCGCGGAAAAGAAGATCACGGTGGAAGATGTCAAATATGTTCTGTCTTCCTATTATCAGGGAACACCCTACAATCCTTACCAGCATGCCGACGATCCAAGAAAGGGCATCTATCGTCCGATCGGCATTTCCAGGACGGGTGTAATGGCTGTCTTACAGATCAGGGGCTACATGCCTGAAAAACTGCAGGGTGTCGAATGGGTATGCTTCGGTGCCAATCCGTTCAATGCGCTGCTTCCGGTCTATACTTCCGTGGGGAAGATGCCGGATTATCTTTCAAAGGTCAGCATGGATGTTTCCACTGAGAATTTCTACTGGAATTCCCGTCTGATCGG
>CADBND010000250.1 GCA_902795875.1 uncultured Erysipelotrichaceae bacterium | reverse complement strand
CCCTAAATCAGTTGTATCGTATATATTTATCCCCTTAAATAATCAAAAGAATTGCCCCCGAGATAATGACGGGGGCTTTTCTTATGTCTTATTATTCTTTCCAGCTTGGCGTATCACTGTCTTTATCCTTGTGCTCCGCCATTGCCTCTTCGATCAGCTTCATCATCTCCCAGACCGAACGGAAATAGAGCGTCTTATCCTCTTCCACCCAGGTGATCCTTCCCTGCCAGGAAGAATTCTGGCGATGCTGAACCCTTATGATGAACGTTCCCAGATCGCCATGCATCTGAAGCATGTCATCATCTTCCAGGACTCTTGTCATTTCTTCGCTCATATAATTGACCTCTCTTTCAAACCAGTGTCTTTCGTTGTTTCCGGGAAACGGAAAACGCATATCATCATAAAACTTTTCGATCTTCAGAAGCATATCCGTAGCACCGTCAAACACCACGGCATCTTTCTGAAAATGGTGGTAAAACCTTCCCCTGCATACCTCATTATATTCATCAATACACAGCACCACCGCATTGGGTATCCCCAGATAACTTTGTGTTCTGCTCATATTCCACCTACCATAACGGATTCACATGATAGCGTACGGAGATCCTCTGACGGTTGATCATGAATTTCTCATCGATCCTTCTCTGAATGATCTGACAGTTCTCCATCGTCGTATTCATCAGTAAGACAAGATACTGACCTTTATTGTACTTGTTCATGATATCGGAACGACGTATCGTCGAACGGATCGCCTCCTCCAAACGCGGAGAAAGCTCCTCGAGCTTTTCACCCTTCGTCAAGGCATTGCCCTTGGTATCCACGATCGTACAAAGCATCAGATAGATCGTCTGGCCGCTACGTTCGGAGATACGGCTGATCGCCTGATAGATACCGTGGAAGACCGGATAGCTGCAATCATAGCCGCCATGGACACCTTCCTTTTCCCTGAGGTGATCCTGAATCTCCTGCAGGGAACCGGATGAATGTTCAAACTGTTCGCCCAGTCTGTTGATCAGTTCAAACATCTTGTTGGAAGGCTTGATGCCCTGTTCATGAAGATAGAGCTCCACCGTATCATCGAACAGTTTATAGGCATCCTCGATATAACCCGAAGCGATATATGCCTGCATCGTGAGCGTCTCCCAATCCGAGAAAGGCTGTATCCTGCTGGCATAAAGACCCAGATTCTCCAGCTGTTCATAAAGACCCTTCTCGTCGAAAAGCTTCGCCAGTTCATTGACACAGGAAACAAACAGTTTCCGATAACGCCAGTTCTCTCTCGTGATCCAGCCTACGCCGATCTGATTCTCCAGGAAATCCCCCTGATAGAGATAGACGGCCTCTCTGAGCATCTCGATCTTCTTATCGCTGTCTTCCTCTTTTTCTGCCCTTGTAAGGATCTCCTCAAATACCCGGCAATCCTCCCGGATCTCTATCTCCGGATTCCAGTAATACTTTCCTTCCCTGGCAATAAAGTAGTTCACCTTGGGAAGCCCATAGGACTGCAATCTCTTCCTGGCATTATACATGACCGAATGGATCGCATGCGCCGGATTCAAAAGATCACGACCGGAAAATAGCACATTCAGAAGCGTGTTCTTGTTTACTCCGTCTTTTCCGTAATGAGTCATCAGCTGCATCAGATAGTTGAACTGGTTCTCATTGTTTTTCGCCTTATCGGTGATCGTGTTACCGTTATAAGACATGGCAAAAGAACCGAAGAAATCCACCATCAATACATCTTTCAATTCTCTCTTCTCAGACATGTTCAATTAAATCATATCAAAAAACGGATACTCGTAACAAAGATAGAAACAAAACATAAGAGAAAACAGAAAGGATTTCTTCTTCGTGAAGCGATTCAAGACAATATAAAAGTTGGCCTTAGTAATAGTAATCAGACCGGTTTCACTTATTTTTGCGTTGAAAACAAAAAGAAAAAGTTAATACAGAAACCCAACAATTTAGCACATCTTTAGCATAAAAACTATTGTATTTTACTGTGGATCTGATATTATAAATCTGCCACAAAAGGTGTAAATATTTTAAAACTTAAAGGTTCGATTACAGTGGATAGGATGAGTCTATCCATTGTGTTCGGGCCTTTTTTGTTATGCCCGAAAGAAAGGAGGCCTTATGGCAAAAACATTTGAGATCGTGAAAATGAGAAATCTTCTGACTGGCGAAGAAAAAGCTGTAAAGTTCGCTTACGGGAGCGATGAGCTTACCAGGGAAAGGATCCTGAAAAAGCTGAACCGGTCCTTAAGCGGAAAAGAAGATAAGATCTTCGAGTATTGCTTCGACGAAAGCCTGAATATGCATCTTCTCCCGGGTCTCTCCGATGAAACGGTCAGAGAGCTCAGCTCGAGGATGTATGCGACGGCTTATGCCGTATGCAAGAAAAAGAAGAAGGGCGAGAAAGTCCTCTATCTCAGCCTGTTCAAGGACACAGCCTTGCGCTTTAGGGCTTCGATCCCTGCAGCATGCAGATGGAAGGATGGAGTACAGGTCCTGAATCCGGACTTCTATGTCAAGGAGCTGAGGCTTTGCCTCTAGCTCCTTTTGGAGAAAAACACGAAAGAGAGGTGATGAAAATGTTGAACTCCAGAGAGATCGTAAATGAACTGAAGAAAAAGGTCGTCGGCCAGGATGAATATGTCAGACAATTGGCGATCCTTGGTTACAAACATCAGCTGAATCAAAAACTGATCGCAGAAGAGAAGACCCCTTTAAACAACAATCTGCTGGTCGTCGGTCCGACAGGATCGGGAAAGACCTTCGGTGCCAAGCAGCTGGCAAAGATCATCGATATTCCCTTTTTCGAAGTTGACTGTTCCAACGTCGTTCAAAACGGTTATAAGGGTATGAACAACGTTGAGCATATCCTGAAAGACGCTGCCGACAAGCTCAAAAGTGATGTCCTGCATTCCATCATCTATCTTGATGAATTCGATAAGATCTATGATCAGGCTCTGGATGTCCGGGGCGAAGGAACTGCCCAGCAGCAGAATTTCTTAAAGATGCTGGAACCAAACGAAGTGGTCTTTGACAGGGAAAACTCTTCCAGACATACCTATGCAAAATCGCTGAGTACAGCGGGGATCACCTTTATCGCAACCGGTTCCTTTGACTTCATAAGACGCAAGGAACAGAAGAAAACACAGAAGATGGGCTTTGAAAAAGGAAAACCGGAAAAAGAACCTATCACTAAGGAAGATATCATCAAAGCCGGATTCATTCCGGAACTGGTCGGCCGTTTCTCGACTCTGATCAATCTGAATGAATTAAACGAGGATGATTATTATCGGATTCTGATCGATTCAAAAGAATCAGCCTATACCCAATACCGGGATTTCTTCAATGCCGTCGATGTCGATCTTCACATCGATGACAAGGTCTTCGAGAAGATCGCACATGAGGCATATGAAAAGAAGGTCGGTGCCAGAGGGCTCGACGATGTGCTGAATGCTTATCTGGAAAATGCCGTGTTTGATGTCTCCTGTGATCCCGGCATCAGTGAGATCGATCTGTGTCTGAAAAACGGAGACATCGTTTCGGAATACAAACACGAAATAAGAGAAACAGAAATGCTGACGGAAACAGAAAGAGACGAGTCAGAAGAAACGCTGGTCTTAGAAAGGATCCGTCCGATTGAAGAAGAAAACGAAAAGGTTGAAAAAAGGATGACTCTTTTAGAAGCAATCGAAAGACACAGAAAGGAAGTAAAGGAAGATGAATAATGATTTAATGCAGGTTCTGAATGAAAGCAGGATCATCTTCATCGATGATGTGATCGATGCGAAGATGGCAAACTACGTTGTAACGAAACTGATGTATTTTGACGCCCTGGGAAATGAAGATATCACGATCTATATCAATTCACCTGGCGGCAGTGTGGCAGACGGTCTGGCGATCATCGATGCGATGCGCTTAGTCAAATCAAAAGTCAATACTGTCGGTTATGGAACGGTCGCCTCCATGGCGGCGATCATCCTGGCCAGTGGTGAAAAGCGTTCCTGCATGGAACATACCCGCTGTATGATCCACCAGGTCTTTGGCGGAATGCAGGGAACGGTAAGCGATGTCGAGATCGCCTATAACAACATGCTGGAAGTAAAAGATGAACTGATGAACCTGCTGGCATCCAAAGTAAAGAAAAACAAGAAGCAGGTCGAAAAGGATTGCGACCGTGACTATTGGCTCTCTGCTATAAAGGCGAAGGAATACGGTCTGATCGACGAGGTCCTATAAGGGGTGAAAGCACCCCTTATAGGGTATTGACAGGCATTATACAATAGTAATGCGATACAGTATTTTTCATTTATCGACACACCGCCATATGCGGCAGATCCGGTAGAGCGGATAATGGCTTTTATGTGGGAAAGGAAGTGAAAATGAACAAGAAAGAACTTGAAAAACAAAGAAGACAGCAGGAAGATGAAAAGCTGAAACAGGAGTGTGAAGAAGTCTACAGAGAACTGGATGCCATTGGTCTCCCTGTCGTCATGCCTGATGTCGTACGATATAGCAGATCTTTGAAAAGCACCTTGGGACAATGCTTTATGCGGTCTGTATATATGTCCGGTGAACTATGCAGGTCCGCAAAGCGTCCTTGTGCGAAGAGCGTAAATCTATCGCTTGTTCCGGAATCTATCGAGATCAGTGACCGATTGAAGAGCCACGATAAGATCAGGAAAAAAGTTCTGGCACACGAATTGCTTCATACGGCAGTCATCGTCGACGGTTTCGGCCACAATGGCGAGTTTTATTTACTCTTGAAGATCGCGGAAAAAGCTTATCATTACGGATTGTTTGACGAAAGCAAAATAGAGAATTGGGGCAAGGAAGAGAAATACTCCTGGCAATGTTTCAAATGCGGAAGATATGTCTATGGCGATGATGAACATGCGCAATATCATTGCCAGTATTGCGATAAGTATTATTACCAGAATATGGTCAAAGTCAAAAAGATCGATTTCTCATTTTTGGATATGGATAAAAATAAGTGGCGCAAGATCAAACGGGAACAGATCTGAAAACAAGCAGGACGATCAGCCATGAAAGGAAACTGATAAAATGAAAGAAAGAAAAACAAAGACTGATAACATAAACAAAATAAACGATCTGAAGAGACATGCTTCGATCCTTCTTGTTCCTGTTTTCAAACAGATGAAGGTCGATAGAGATCCTGATGAAACGATCGTCTTCAATGCAAATAGCGGTTCCTATCTGGAACAGTTCATCTGTTGCGGTCCCTGTCAGAAGGAAACGTTTGATGAGTGCAATAAGAAAGACCTTGAAAAAGTTAAAAAAGCGAACGAGGCAGCCGGCTGCATCAACGTAAAGGAAAGCATCCATTTCTATAAAACATATTCAAGCGGACTGTTTGATTATGACATCTATGTCACGGACATCGTCATGCCAAGTAAAGACGAAACAAGATATGCAAGAATTTTATATGCCTTCTTCCATGAACCGAGATTGAATGATCGCTATGTGATCACCTTCGGAAAAATGGGCGTTGACTTGGAGGATCGATCCATCCGCTTCTTTCAGATCGATGAAGAAAATGATGCGGTCCTGAAAGAATGCGAAGACTACCTGAAAGCGATCCTTGACGATGTGAAGTATAAGCAATCTTAGACAGACCGGCTTTTCGATTTTAATTTGATATGGAAAATGAAGGAGGATCGATATGGCAAGCAGACAGATTTATCTAGTAAACAATAAAGAACCGTATTATCGCAAATATACCTGTGAATTCACATATTATAACGGCTTTTCCAAAGCCCAGAAACAAAGAAGTATCCGTTCCTTGCATGAAGCCTATCATAAACTTCACAGCGATCAGAAGCTCCTGGAAGTCTCAAGAGCTTCAGAAGATGAACTCGGTATGAAACTGAGTGCCTTCAATCTTATGGTCTATGTTCCTTCATCAGGAAAAAGGATCCCCCTGGAATGTGTCTTTCAGGGAGGCAAGGTTTATGAACATGGCGGTCCCTATCTTGACATGTACGAAATGAGACCCGGTGATGCCAAGAAGGATGAAAGGAAAGAGAAGTCGGGAAGGATCATTTCCTTTGAATTTGAAGGAAGAAGGTTCCCCAATGAACCGCGGACCTTCTTCTATGATTATCTGTATCTGAGAGCCTTAAAGGAAAACAAAGATGTCTCGGAAAAACTGCTGGAATATGACGGATTTACCGATATCTATTTCAATCCGGAAAAAGCTGAGAACTGTCAGGCGATCAGTTGTGCCAAATACGTTTCCTTAATGAGATGTGGCAAACTTGACGAATATCTGGAAAAACAGGATGCGATCGTTGAAGCTTTCAACAAAACAGAATAAGAAAAGGAGGATATGATGTTCGGCAGAGAAGGACTTGCGAAGAAATATCCGTTTCATAAGATGGGAAATGAGAGATCCCGCTGCAGAAGAGGATCAAAATGAATAAGGTCATAGAAAAATATGGGATCCACGATCTTCAAGAAGTTTTTGTGACCCTCGATCATCATGTGTGGTGTCTTGGGATCGACCTTTTGAAGTGTAAGAGGATCGATACAGGCGATCGGATCGTCCTCCAATATTCCTGGGGCTTTGATAAAAGAACATGTGAAGCGATCATATACAGGCTTGTATATGACGAAGATACATTCCGCTATTCCGGATTGCCGAAGGATGTGGTCTTATATGCCGCGATCGGCGAGGATGACGGAGTGACGATCGTCCATAATCACAACCGTTCCTTTGATGATGCCCTAAATTATTTAAACAAAAACAACGATGAAAGCAAGTAAACTCATAGAAACAAAAGAACACTTCAAAGCCAATATACCTTCCGGCTGGTGGATCCGCTTCGGGGAAACATTTCTTGAAGATCTGAAAGAAGTATTAACTGAACACGATTGCCTTGAAAAAGCAGAAGTCGGTGATATCAAAGAGAAATACGGTTCTCTGACTTTTGACCTCTATAATGGACCTGAAGATTGGAGAGAACATCAGGCTGCCTGGGAATACATCTCGGAACACACCTGTGTAAGGTGCGGTGCTTTCCCAGTCAAAATGAGAGATGACGGATGGATGCTTCCCTGGTGTGAGGAATGTTTCCGGAAACATCTTGAAGAAAACAAAGATGGAAGAAACGCTGAAGAATTAACGATCGATAACGAAGAACAAAAAGACTATATCAATTATCCTATTAACAATAATGAAACCGGAAAGGCAGACATGCGTCCCTATTACAAAAAGATCAATTATGAGGTCAGACAATGAAAAAGTTCTTTGTCTTTGGCGATGCCCACTCCTTTTATGATGAACTGATGACTGCTTTAAATGAAGCGGGTTTTGATTCAGGCAATAAGGACCATATCCTCATCTGCTTAGGTGACTTGTGCGACCGCGGTCCAAAATCCAAAGAGATACTGACCTTTATCGATTCCCTGCCGGAAGAAAGAAAACTCTGTGTCATCGGAAACCACGAGATCATGATGGAGCTCATGATCAGAAGAGGAAACTTCAATGGTGCTGACATCAATAACGGCACCATGAAGACTGCCGTCAATATCTCGGAAAACGAAGACGACACGATCGCCGATCTGAAAAACAACAGGCTCTGGAACGAATACAAGAGATCATGGCACTGGTATTACGAGATCGGTGATCGCATCTTTGTCCATGGCTGGATACCCTGTGTTTATCACAACGACAGATTTGCCACTGCGTACTATAAGCCAATTGAAGACTGGCGAAACGCTTCAATCGAGGAATTCTATGATGCGACATGGCTTAACGGCATGGAAGCCTGGTCCAAGGGCATCAGAGAAGAAGGAAAGACGATCTTCTGCGGACATTGGAATACTTCGTGGGGTCATTACCGTCTGCATGGAAAAGGAAGTGAATACGGTAAAGATGCAGACTTTGGTCCATTCATCGATGAAGGGATCATTGCCCTGGATGCTTCGACCGCAAATTCACATAAAGTAAATGTCTATACCTTTGAAATAGAAGATAACGTGACAATCAAATAGATCGATACTCTTATGTTTAAAAACGATATAGTCTCCCATATCGTTTTTTTCTATTCCACTTCGATCTGACACATCTTCATCGTGGTCAGAGCTGCTTCATGGCTTTCCGGTGTCACACCGGCACAACAGTCTTTTTTGACACTGACACGGATCTCCGGGAACGCTGCCTTGACTAATAAGGCGTTGGACACGACGCAGATATCCGTGCAAAGCCCCAGCAGTGTGATCTCTTCGATCTTTTCTTCCTTGTCCATCTCTTTCAGGATCTCCACCATCTTTTCCGAACCGAAAGTCGGCTTGTCGATGATCTGATAGTTTCCCATCTCTTCAACTGCCTTCATGACTTTCGGATCGATCTGCCATCCTTCGCTTCCCTTCACGCAATGCACGACAGGAAGATGTTTTCCTTCGTTGCTGGAAAGATAGTCCTCATGATGCGTGTCACGCGTACAGATGATGAGATCATATCCCTTTTTGATCTCTTTGACGACATTGTCGACGATGGAAACAGCTTCCTTCGTACCCAGAGAACCGTCGATAAAATCCTTCTGCATATCTACAACGATCAGTATCTTTTTCATTTTGGCCTCCCACTTTTCTATCCGACGAGGATCAGTGATATCAGTACGAACAGCACACCGATCATCCCGAACAGATCGATCTTTTCCTGAAACAGGAATATTCCAAACAGTACGGCAGCTACCGGCTCAAACGTTGAAAGCAAAGATGCGCTCATCAGATCGAGACTCGACAGTGCCACATTGAACAGATAATAAGGTAACAGTGAGCAGCATACTGCCCAGAGAAAATACATCAGTAAGAGCTTTGGATCGCCCGTCATAACGGAAACGATCCTTCCGATATCCGACTTCAGCAATAGATAAGTTAAGGAGATGATCCCTGCCGAAAAAGCCGGATAAAACAGTTTCGTCAAAGCAGGATGGTCTTTCAGCTTATCGCCTAAGACGATATTGTTGAAGGCATAGCACAGGGCTGTAAGAACGCCCGTAACGATGCCCAGAAGATCGAAGTTTCCTCCCGAAGCGATCCCGCTGACCAGGGCACATCCCACAAGATTCAGGACGAGTGCCAGGATCTTTACTGAAGTCAGACGCTCCTTTTTGAACAGGACGCTGTATGCCGTCACGAATACCGGCATCAGATAGATCAGAACACCCGCAACACCCATTCCGACCCTGCCGATACAGATGTTGTACAGGATCAGAAAACCGCAGATGCCGATAAGTCCGATCGAAAAGCTGTAAAAGAAAGCTTCCCTGTCGATCTGAAAACACCTCTTGTCTTTTATATAGACAAAGATCCCATCCAGGACAGCCGATATCACCAGTCTTGAACAGGTCATCTCCAGACCGCTCAGATCCTTACCTGAAAGGATCTTAACGAAGATCCCGTTGCTTCCCCACAGGACAGCCGCCAGCAAGACAAGGAAAGCGGCCTTTCTTTTCATCACAAGACGAAGTTCCCTTCACGGAAGACCGGTGTGATCTTCCCGTCTTTGCCGATACCGTCGATATTCATCTCTTTCGTACCAAACATGAAATCCTCATGCTGAAGGGAATCGTTGGCACCGTGTGCCTTCAATTCCTCTTTCGACATCTCTTCACCGCCCTTGATGTTCTCCGGATACGGTCTGCCCAAAGCCAGATGACAGGCGGCATTTTCATCATATAGCGTATTGAAGAAAAGGATACCGGACTTGCTGACAGGAGAATCGTAAGGGACCAGTGCCACTTCTCCCAGATAGGAAGAACCCTCATCGAATTCCAGTAGCCGCTTCAAGGAATCCTTTTCCTTCTTCGCATCGTATTCCACGACCTTTCCGTCCTTGAAACGGAACCAGAAATCTTCGATCACCTTGCCATTGTAGCTCAAAGGTCTGGAAGCATAGACGACTCCGTTCACGCCTGTCTTAAGAGGCATGCAGAAGCACTCCTCTGTAGGCATGTTCGGATCAAAGAAGACACCCTCCGGTGTCGTACAGCCGCCGCCTACCCAGATGTGATCTTCCACAAGTTCCACGGTCAAATCCGTCCCCAGCTCACTTGTAAAATGAAGAGCCTTCAAATCCAGATCGTTCAGTTTACGGGCATGTTCGATCAGTTCCTTGTCGTGTCTTTCCCATTCGCCGATCGGATCGTTATCCTCACTTACCCTTGTCACCGCAAAGATCGCATCACCTAGTTTCTCATAGGCTTCCTTATCGTCCAAATCGGGGAAGACGACCTTCGCCCACTCCACAGAAGGAACACCCAGTATGCACCACTGTCCCTCGTTGTTCATGGTATAGGCCATCAGATCATCCATCTTGCGGTAATAGGCCTGCTGATAGGCATTCAGCTTATTGCTGTCCACACCCTTCAAAGCACCCGGCTTGTCCGAATCGATACTCAGATAACAGGTCTTCTGATCGTGCTGAAGCTTTGTTTTATCGTAGATCCACTGTGGAATATCCGAAAGAGTCTCCAATGACTGATAGGAATAATTCATCCGGCTCAGTTCCTCGTCCCGCCAGTCGATACTCACCGACTTCGCACCGTTTTCGTAAGCCGCCTTCACGACCTTTCGGACAAAAGCGATATCTCGCACATTTGCCCTGATCACAAGCGGCTGACCCTTTTGTAGATTAACACCCTTTTTTATCGCCAGCTCCGCCAGCTTGTCGTACATCTTTTCGCTGACCATATGTTTAACCGATATAAGCCCTGAGCAGATCGTAGGTATTCTTCAGACCATCGACATGCGTACGTTCATAGCCATGTGTATTCGCGGTACCCGGACCGATCGCCACATGACGGATATCGTATCCTGCCAGGATACTGCCATCGGCATCCGTACCGTAATGCGGTGTGAAGACATCCATCACATAATCGACCTTCTTATCGATCGCCGCTCTTCGAAGTTCATTAGTCATCTCGTAATGATACGGGAAGCGGGAATCCTTCGCGAAGATCGAAACCTTTCTTTCATCCGAATTCTGTTCCGGACCCAAAGGTGCGATATCGATCGCCAATACATCTTTCACATCATCCGGCATATAAGTCGTACCATGTCCGATCTCCTCATAAGCCGCAAAATACGCATAGACCTTTCTGTTCAGTTTCACACCTTCTTCTTTCAGGGCACGCATGAAAGTCAAAAGGACCGCAGCACAAGCCTTATCATCCACGAAGTGTGATTTGATATAACCGTTGACGACACGGAAACGCGGATCGATGCCGATCATATCACCGGTCTCGATGCCCAGATCCCGTGTATCTTGCGCACACTTCACATCCTCATCGAGGGTGACACAGACATTCTTGCGGAAATCCGGCAGCACATCCCGAAGTTCCTCTTCTGTGACATGAATGGAATTCGGAATGCGGTTCACCGTACCGGTATAAACCTTGCCGTCACGGGTATGTACATTGACATTCTCCATCATGCAATAGAAAGGATAAAGACCGCCGACCGGACAGACATTCAAAGTACCGTCCGCATTGATATGTCTCACCATCAGACCGATATCATCCAGATGTGCCGTCACCAGAAGAGGATCACCCTCTCCGCCCAGATCACAGATCAGACCGCCCTTGTGGGTGTGCAGACAGGAATATCCCATCTTCTCCACCATCTTTGTCACACATTCTTCGATCTGCACATATTGACCCGTCGTCGAATCGATCGCCAGAAGCTTCTCCAGCACATCGAGACAGTATTTCTCATCAAACGCCATATAATATTCCTCCGTTGTTTTCTCTTCTCTATTTTAAGACATGCGCCGTACATAAGCCATGAACATTATCAAAAGAAAAGACCGGCGAGATCTTTCGCCGGCCATCAGTTCTAATTGAGTACCTTGATCGAATCGATCGCGTGTCCGAAAAGTAAGACCGCCGACTTCACACCGGCCGAAGCCATATATTCCCTGGTCTTAGGTTCCAGATTCTCATCTTCGATGATGTCCGGTATTCTGACCGGCTCCACACCGTAAAGAAGCGCTGACTGGTAATAGACCTTCTCATTTCTTGTCATGACGATGATCGGTGTCTTTGGCTTGATCTGCGATACCACGGCAGGAGATCTTCCCGTATCGGTATAGACGATGATCTTATCCACACCGAGCACATCCGCCAGATCGCAAGCTGCCTTTCCAACGATACTGCGCTGTGAATCATCGGCAGGCTGATACTCGTTATGCAGGTGACTCTCCGTCTCCCTGGCGATCCTGGCCATCATCTCCACCGACTCCACCGGATAATCACCGGCGGCCGATTCTCCCGAAAGCATGACTGCCGTCGCTCCCTGATATACGGCATTGGCCACATCACCGACTTCCGCTCTTGTCGGTCTGGCATTATGCGTCATCGACTCCAGCATCTGCGTCGCACAGATCGTGATCTTGCCGGCAGCATTCGCCTTCTCGATCATCTGTTTCTGAATATAAGGAACCTGCTCAGGCGGTAACTCCACCCCCATATCGCCGCGAGCCACCATCAAGCCATCCGCCGCCTCAAGGATCGAATCGAGATTCTCAACACCCTGCGTCGACTCGATCTTCGCAATGATCTTCATCTTCGAACCGTTGAAATCCAATATCGTCCTCACCGCATCGACATCCTTCGCATTCCTCACGAAAGACAAAGCGATATAATCGTAATCCTGTTCAATACCGAAAAGGATATCCTTCTTATCCTGCTCGGAAATGAAAGGCATCTTCAGTTCCGCACCCGGCGCATTGATCCCCTTATGATTCAAAACATCGCCGCCGACGATGACCTTGGTCATGATCTTATCCTTCTCGATCCCGGTTATCTGCAACTGTATCAGACCATCGTTCACCAGAAGAAAATTTCCTACCGACACATCACCCGGAAGACCCGCATAAGTGATGGAACCCATCTCACTGTTGCCAAGCATGTCTTCCGTCGTTAAAGTGAAATCCTGGCCTTTCACAAGCGTGATCTTTCCGTTCTCAAAATCCCGGAAACGGATCTCAGGACCCTTGGTATCCATCATCGTCGCAATCGGAACACCAAGTTCCTCACGGACCCTTCTCACCAGATCCAGATTCTGCTTCTGCACCTCATGGGAACCATGCGAAAAGTTGAACCTGGCCACATTCATTCCTGCATCGATCATCCGCTTCAAAGTCTCTTCATTATTCGAAGCGGGACCGATCGTACAAACGATCTTGGTCTTTTTCATTATTCTGTTCCTCTCTGTTACCTCCATTATAGCAACAGATACAACCACAGATATGGTACTTTTTATATTTCGATCAGAACAGATCTCCTGTTTTCAATGAGTTCAATAAAAATGCGATCCTATTTATGAAATCGAAAGGTGATCCTTAATATATCGATCCCCAAACAGAATGAATGAAGGGCTTATCTTTTTTATGATCTGTACTTTCTTTTTTGAGTATAAATTTAAAAGGGGCTGTTACGAAATGACTGATTCAGTCAGACCGTAATCACCCTCTTTTATCGTCATTAAAATAAAAAACCGCTCCGGGACTCCAACCCTCTGGCGATTTTCTAATCAGGAACAACTGTTCTGATCATTATTATCATATCATCTGTCTTAGTTCCCCTTATGTATACTTATGGGGAACCAGGTGATTATATCTTGATATACAAACAAACAAGTATCATTCACTAGGAAAATAGACGTTTTAAAAGGCTGTTACAAAGCTTTCATTTCGTAACAGCCCCTTCTTTTTCAAATGGCGGAGACGGTGGGATTCGAACCCACGGACCGCTTTTGGCGATCAAACGATTTCGAGTCGTTCTCGTTATGACCACTTCGAT
>CADBND010000249.1 GCA_902795875.1 uncultured Erysipelotrichaceae bacterium | reverse complement strand
TCTCCGCCGAATTCATTTCGCCAGGAGGCGTCGTGAAGTCCGTATACTCTGCCGGATGGATCGAATCCGATCCAGTAATCGACATGTTCGGTATAGTCAGCTCCGGTCAGCCAGGAATCCTGTTTCATCCTCTGTACAGTGAAATAGCCTGTCGGGGTGGCGTCGGTGATGTCCCCGTTTCCGGTCACGACAGGTGAAGTCATGATCAGCGTATCTCCTTCGTAATAGTAGAGGGTCTGTTCGCTGATGGAGACTTCAACGAGTTTTTCTCTTTCTTCGATGATCCAGTTGACTTCGACCGTTTCTTCCTTATCGGAAAGAAGGGCGTCGTGAAGGTCATTTTTGAGACTGGAGCGGTCGATGTATTCACTGTCGGATACATCATACTCCCTGCAAAACGAGGAGATATAGTCGCTCAATCCGTCTTCGTTTATTTTGAGTTGACCGTTATCGATCTGTAAGAGGGATGCGCGGTCGCTTCCTTTAAGATCGGTCTCATTATAGGAGTCGATATCGATATGGATGGTCTCATCCAGGACTTTCTGATCCTGAACCATCTTCTCTTGTAAGGACGGATCGTCCGCTTTGATGGTTGGAAGATCGTATTCGTTTGTCAGATCGAGGGTCACATCGCCGTTTCCTTCAAAGAGTCTTTCGATCTTTTCTTTTACGAGGGAGTTGACTTTTTCTTCTTTGATATAGGATCCTTCGACTTCTTTCTGAAGGACGACCGTCGCATTTTCGATCGCGAGGGTCGCATCCTTGGGCATGACGATATTGTCGTTCTTCATGCAGTAGAGGTCTTTGATCAGGTCGCGGACTTTGTTTTGGTCATAGGTACCGGTTATCTTGTCGCAATCCAGTTCCTTTTTCGAGAATAGGGAGGTGAACCACAATGTTCTGTCCTGTTTTCTTATGAGATCATCAGTCTCATAAGCGATGTCCGCATTGAGCTTTCTCAGTCCAAGCTGTTCAACGACCGTATCACTTCCGTCCTTATTCTTCTGAATGATGTTCAGATAGGGCTCACTTTCTTTCAGCTTCTCATCCGCTTTTTTGGCGTTGAGCCCGCCTACATCGATCTGTGCGACATAGGTGTTGGGCAGGAAATGCCTTCCGTAATGGACGACTCCGATGAGATATATGAGAGCCAAAAAGACGATACAAGCGAGTATCGTGATCAGGCGAAGCTGTTTCTTTCTGTTGCGTTTCTTCTTTTTCACAATCAAAAGTATATCACTTATGTCCCTTCCTTTCTGAACCGGGGATATACAAAAAGGGAAAAATGTCATATATTAGATAGTGTGAAACGGGGTTTTAGCGCAGCTGGAAGCGCGCCTCCATGGCATGGAGGAGGTCACGGGTTCGAATCCCGTAAGCTCCACCAAAAGAACTTTGAAACCGTCATTGAAAGGACGGTTTTTTATTGAGTGGAACAATATGCGCAGAAGCCATCAGGTAATGATGGAAAATATCTTTTCCTATACTGATATGGTTTTGGATACCGGGTTTACTTTTGGTACAAAAACTTCAAAAATAAAATAATAAAATCTGTTTTTTCTGTATATTAAAATGGAAAGAGCAGTACGTCATATGAGTATTATAGAGAAATTGAGGAAGCAGGAGGGTTTCACTTCGGCGGAATCTTCGCTGGCAGATTATATCATCGATCATCTTGATTCGGTCTACTACATGTCATTGCAGGATCTGGCAAAGGCTTCCTATGTATCGAAGCCGAGCGTGATCCGTTTATACAGGAAGATCGGCTGCAGTTCCTATCGGGAATTCTCCGTTGCATTGCAGGTGGAGATGATAAAGAAGGAGGACGGTACGCAGATCGATGATAGTGAGGCTTTTTCGTCCACGACGACGCTCAATGAGCTGGCACAGAAGATCGGTGTGCTTTCCAAACAGATCGTCGACAACTGTATGAGGGCGATCGGCGAGAACGGTCTCGATGATATCGTCAATGTCATCAACGAGGCGGACAATGTCTATGTCTATGCGGACGAGGAGATCGAACTGGAAGTGCGTTCTTTCAACAGGCGTATGTATTCTATCGATATGAGTCCGATCATGATCAATGATGTGAAAGATCCTGATCTGCTGATCGCATCGTTCCGGGATGAGGATGTAGTGATCATCGCTTCTTCCAATAGGGGCTCAGAGGAAAACAGGCGGATCCGCAAGCTGATCGAGGAGGCACCGGCTTTGAAGATCCTGATCACGACACAGGATGATCCTGAGGATCATTTCGATTCGGATTATACTTTCTTCACCTATCCCAACGGAAGCGACTTTGTGCGAAACAACATTTTTGTTTCGCAGATGTCGATGCTTCTGGGGCTCAATATCATTCAGATCAGTCTGGATAAGATACGAAACGAAAACGGATAAAACAGCACGGTCTTCCCTTGGGGAAGACCTTTTTGAATAGTAAAAACTCTATTTCTGAAATGGATACGAAGATCTCTTACTGGTATGCGGCTGGGGAAGAAAAGGAAAGAAAGGAAGATATCTCTTACATGAAGGATGTCTTTCCTGCTACGGAATTTACAGCCCTGTCCGGGCTTGGTCATGCGGGACTGGCACTGTTAAGGCCGGAAGAGTTTGCGGAGAGGATGAAAAAGCTTTAATTTTTTTTGACTATTGAGTTAGCAATGACTAATCTATAAGTGAGTGGAGATGTTCTTATGAAAAAACAGGTATTCAGAATAGAGATGGACGGTTTCAACGGTGCATGGTATCCCGCAACTGTCGAAACAGATCGGGGCATCATCGTCATGCTGGGGGATTCTTCGGAAGACCTTATGGCCAGAACCGGGGCAAAATGGCTGAACCGGCAGGGCATCCATGTGCTGGCGATGTCACCGGATAAAAAGGATTACGGTCACCATGACCTGCCTTTGGAGCATTTTGGGTTGGCTCTTTCTTTCATGAAAAAGGAAGGCTGTGAGAAGTTTGGCGTGATCGGCGCTTCCACGACGGGCATGATGGCACTTTTGGCAGCTTCTTATTATCCGGAGTTTTCCCTTACGGTCGCCATGTCTCCTTCTGATTTTGTGATGGAGGGTTTCTATCGGGACAACAAGGACGGGATGGAGGAAAGACCCGGTGATGGGGAATCGACAGTGACCTGGAAGGGAAAACGGCTTCCATATCTTCCTTATGCCTATCGTCATCCTGAATACTGGAAGATGATACAGAAGGAGTCTAAAGCCAGCGGCAACAAGGTCGCTTCCCGGGAACTGTTCGATGAATCGGAGAGACGTCATCCTTTGCGGGAAGAGGAGAAGATCAAGGTCGAAAGGATCAAGGGAAGACTCATTCTGATCGGTGCGGAAGATGATGTGCTTTGGGATACCTGCCGTTATATCCGCAGGATGGAGAAGCGGCTTTCCGAAATGAAACATGACTGCGTTTGTGAAAGCTGGCTTTATGAACATGGGACACATTTCGTTTTTCCGGAGTCGATGTTGAAGATGATGCTTCCTCTGGGTTCAAGCGTACTGGTCTCTTTCATGTTTAAGGCGGGAAAGGACTTTCCCAGGGAATGCCGGGAAACGCGTGTCGATATCGATACGAGGCTTAAGAAAGTTCTCAGGCAGTGGTAAAGAAAAAGATCATCCATTGCTGTATTGAAAATGATATACTCATAAAAAAGGATACTTTCGTGAAATACGAAAGTATTCTCGTTTATGGACATATCGGCGGCCACTATATGTCTGTCACGGATCGGCCAGAAAGGAAGATCACCTTCAGCGGTGATGCGTAAAGGGTATGGATTTTGAAACGAAACAGTCCAACAACATAAAGGAGATCGTTGATCTGATAAGAAGTATCGATAAAGAGGATACTTTGCGGTTGGCTCTGGAGGATTATCATGACAGTGATATCGCCGATGCGCTTTCGCAATTGAGTGTGGAGGAGAGAAGAAGACTGTATTCCATCATCGGGCCGGAGAGGACTGGCGAGGTCTTTTCTTATCTGAAATATGATGTCGATACCTATATTGCTGAGCTGAATATTACCGATGCGGCGAAGATCGTCGAAGAGATGGATACCGACGATGCGGTCGATCTTCTGGAACAGGTCGATGATTCTGTTGAGGAGCAGTTGCTTCAGAAGATGGACAACAAGGTCGAGGAGGAGATCCGTCTCATTCAGTCTTATGATCTGGATGAACTGGGTTCTCTGATGACGACCAACTTCATCAAGCTCAATATCCTTTATACCGTCAAGCAGGCGATGCGGGAATTGGTGAAGCAGTCTGAGGACAATGACAATATCGACATGCTGTATGTCGTGGATGGAAACGGTTTATATTGCGGTGTCGTTGATCTCAGAGATCTGATCAAGGCAAGGGATACGGACAAGTTCAACGAGTTGGTCATCACTTCCTATCCGGTCCTCTATGACCATGACAAGATATCGGATTGCCTGGAGGAGATAAGAGACTATTCGGAGAACTCCTTGCCGGTATTGGATAAGGATCAGCATCTTCTCGGTGTCATCACTTCGACAGACATCATCGAGACGGTCGATGAGGAGATCTCGGATGATTACGCAAAACTCGGTGGTCTGTCTTCGCAAGAAGATCTCAATGAGAAACTGTTTGATTCAGTGAAGAAGCGTCTGCCCTGGCTGGCAGCGTTACTGGTGCTGGGGATCGGCGTTTCGGCAGTTGTCGGCATATTCGAGGGTGTCGTAAAGGAGATCGCCATCATCGTCTGTTTCCAGTCGCTGGTTCTGGATATGGCCGGTAATGTGGGTACACAATCTTTGGCGGTGACGATCCGTGTCCTGATGGATGAGGAGGTGTCGGGCAAGGACAAGCTCCGTCTGATCCTGAAGGAGGCCAGAGTGGGATTATTCAACGGCATGCTTCTGGGGGCGGCGTCGTTCCTGTTCATCGGATTGTACATCTTCCTTTTGAAGGGTTATCCTCTCATGTATTCTTTTGCGGTGTCGGCTTGTGTGGGGATCGCTTTGATGATCGCGATGCTGGTATCTTCTCTTGTGGGGACGATCGTTCCGATCATTTTCGATAAGATCCATATCGATCCGGCGGTGGCGTCCGGTCCGTTCATTACAACGATCAACGATCTGATCGCGGTCGTCTCCTATTACGGGCTGGCGTGGATACTGCTGCTGAATGTGATGCATATGTAAGACAGGTACGATCTCAGGATCGTACTTTTTGTAAATGTTTTCAAAAGAATAGAGATTTTACATTTAACAGTGGAATAGAGGATGCTTAGGAACGCTGTTTCGTTTTTATAGTGTTATAATGTAACGGAATGCTGTTTAGAACAGGGGGTATGATCTGAATGAATATTGATCTGCAGAAATATAATATCAGCAATGTAAAAGAGGTAGTCTACAACCCGGACTACGATCTTCTTTTCAATGAGGAAATGAGGAAGGATCTTGAGGGTTATGAGAAGGGACAGCTCACGGAGCTCGGTGCCGTCAATGTTATGACGGGTATCTATACCGGCCGTTCGCCTAAGGACAAGTACATCGTCGTGGATGAGAATTCGAAGGATACGATTTGGTGGACGACTCCGGAATATCCCAACGACAATCATCCGATGTCAAAGGAGACGTTCGAGACTGTAAAGGAGTTGGCAAGGAAGGAACTTTCCAATAAGAGGCTGTTTGTCGTGGATGCCTTCTGCGGTGCCAATAAGGATACGCGTATGGCTGTCCGTTTCATTATGGAAGTAGCCTGGCAGGCACATTTTGTGAGGAATATGTTCATCAAGCCAAATGCGGAAGAACTGAAGGACTTCGAGCCGGATTTCGTCGTCTACTGTGCTTCCAAGGCGAAGGTGGAGAATTATAAGGAACTCGGTCTCAATTCGGAGACTTGTATCGCTTTTGACATCACGTCGAAGGAACAGGTCATCATCAACACCTGGTATGGCGGTGAGATGAAGAAGGGCATGTTCTCGATGATGAACTACTATCTGCCTTTGAAGGGCATCGCTTCGATGCACTGTTCTGCCAATACGGACAAACAAGGCAAGAATACTGCAATTTTCTTCGGTCTTTCCGGTACGGGCAAGACGACTTTGTCGGCGGATCCCAAGAGACTGCTGGTGGGTGATGATGAACACGGCTGGGATGACAACGGTGTCTTCAATCTGGAAGGCGGCTGTTATGCCAAGGTCATCGATTTAGACAAGGAGTCTGAACCGGATATCTATAATGCGATAAGAAGAGATGCGTTACTGGAGAATGTGACGGTGGATGAAAACGGAAAGATCGATTTCCATGACAAATCCGTTACCGAGAATACGCGTGTTTCCTATCCGATCGATCATATTGACAATATCGTGAAGCCGATCTCTTCGGCTCCGGCGGCAGAGAATGTCATCTTCCTTTCGGCGGATGCGTTCGGTGTACTTCCTCCGGTTTCCATTCTGGATGAGGAACAGACGCAATACTATTTCCTTTCCGGTTTTACAGCCAAGCTTGCGGGTACGGAAAGAGGCATCACGGAACCGACACCGACGTTCTCGGCTTGTTTCGGTCAGGCTTTCCTGGAACTGCATCCGACCAAGTATGCGAAAGAACTGGTCAAGAGGATGAAACAGTCCGGTGCCAAGGCTTATCTGGTGAATACAGGCTGGAACGGTACGCATAAGCGTATTTCGATCAAGGATACCAGAGGCATCATCGATGCGATCCTGAACGGTTCGATCGACAAGTGTGAGACCAAGAAGATCCCGTATTTCAACTTCGAAGTTCCGGTGGAACTGGAAGGTGTCGATCCGAAGATCCTGGATCCGCGCGATACTTATGAGTTTGCGCATGCCTGGGATGTGAAGGCGAAGGATCTGGCAGAGAGGTTCATAAAGAACTTTAAGAAATATGAGACGAATGAGGCGGGTAAGGCGCTGGTAAAGGCCGGTCCGCAGTTATAGGAGAAATATGGTCAGGTTCGTTGAAACATCGGTGCGTGACGGTCATCAGTCGTTGTTTGCGACAAGGATGACGACAAAGGAGGTCGTCGATCTTTGTGCGATACTGGATGATGCCGGTTATCACGCGATAGAAGTGTGGGGCGGTGCGACGTTCGATGCCGCCATGCGTTTTCTGAATGAGGATCCCTGGGAAAGGCTCAGGGAGGTCCGCAAGGTCTGCAAGAAGACGAAGCTGCAGATGCTGTTCAGAGGTCAGAACATATTGGGCTATCGCCATTATTCCGATGATGTTGTGGATATGTTCTGCAAGAAGTCGATCGAAAACGGTATCGATATCATCAGGGTCTTTGATGCCTTGAACGATATCCGCAATCTGAGGCAGGCAGTTGAGTCGACAAAGAAATATGGCGGTGAATGTCAGATCGCTTTGTCTTATACGACTTCACCGGTCCATACGATCGAATACTATACAAAGCTTGCGAAAGAAGTGGAAAGCCTGGGTGCCGATTCCTTATGTATCAAGGATATGGCAGGTGTCTTGCTTCCGGAGGATGCGACGAAGTTGGTCACTGCGATCAAGAAAGAGATCTCGATCCCGTTGGAGCTGCATTCCCATTGCACGGCAGGGGTCTGTGAGATGACATATATGGCGGCGATCAAGGCCGGTGTGGATATCGTGGATACTTCTTTATCACCCTTATCCAACGGCACAGCACAGCCTTCCACGCAGGCTCTGGCAGTTGCCTTAAAAGGCAGCGAGTACGATCCGAAGCTGGATATGGATGTCTTGCATAAGGCGGAACCGCTGATGACGCAGGTCGTAAACAAGTATGTCGGAAACGGACTGCTGAATCCCAAATCACTGCAGGTCAATCCGAACATCCTGACTTATCAGGTACCCGGCGGCATGCTTTCGAACATGATCAAACAGCTGACTGATCAGGGTGCGATGGATAAATACGAGGAAGTCTTAAGAGAGATCCCGCATGTGAGAAAGGATCTGGGTTATCCTCCGCTTGTCACACCAATGTCCCAGATGGTGGGCACACAGGCTGTACTGAATGTGCTCAGCGGTGAGCGTTACAAGATGTGTGCCAAGGAGGTCAAGGATTATCTCCACGGACGTTATGGCAAGGCTCCGGCTGCCGTCAATGAGGATGTGAAGAAGAAGATCATCGGCGATGACGAGGTCATCACCTGCCGTCCGGCGGATCTGCTGGAACCGGAATTTGAGAAGCTGAAAGAGAAGTATGCCGATATCGCCAGAAGCGATGAGGATGTGCTTTCCCTGGCACTGTTCGAGAATGTCGCACGTGATTTCCTGAAGAAGAAATATGCTCACGAAGATGTCGAAGAAGACAGTTTTGAGATGTTTGTCTAGGAGGATGACGTATGGGTATCATAAGTGAGTATTCCGGTATCTTTGCGATCCTGTTCTATACGCTTGCGTTAGTCGCGTTCATGAAACTGCGGCCGCATAATAAGGCAGAAAAAGAAGAAACAAAAGCTGAACAGGTCGAGGAAAGAAGCGCTTCACCGCTTGATCTGAGTGATGAGGATGCGACCGTTGCGGCTTTGGTTGCGGCGATCGAATGCCGGAATGAATTCAAAAAGAATGTACAGATCGTTAGTATAAGGAAGGTCGGATAAATGAAAGTATACAAAGTAAAGGTCAATGGCAAGGTCTACGAGGTCGAAGTCGAGGCGGTAGATGAGGTCAAGGGGAATATCGAGGCTCCAATAAAGAAAGCTGAAAAGGAAGTCAAGAGCGAAGGTTCCAATGACATCCTGGCACCGATCGCCGGAAAGGTCCTTTCCGTGAAGGTGAATGTGGGTGACAGTGTCAAGAAGGGCCAGACAGTCGCGGTCATCGAGGCGATGAAGTTGGAAAACGAGATCCAGTCGGCGTTTGACGGCAAGGTCAAACAGATCCTGGTTTCTAATGGCGACGATGTGCGAAACAAGGACGTTCTGATCGTTCTTGAATGATGAAAGAACTTTTCTTTGAACAGATCGATTCCACCAATGTTTATCTGAAAGATCATTACGAAGATCTTGAGGATATGACGTTCGTCCGGGCGGATTATCAGAGTGCCGGCAGAGGCAGAAGCGGCCGGAAATGGAATGGTGAAAAGGGACAGGCTTTGATGTTCTCACTCCTGATCAAGGATGAGAGGGTCATTGAAAGATTCAAAGTGCTGTCTGTGCTGTCTGCCTACAGTGTGCTTTCCGTTTTGGAGGGCTATGGGCTGAAGGATCTGTCCATAAAATGGCCGAATGATGTCTACGCAGGCGATAAGAAGATCTGCGGGATCTTACTTGAATCTATGAGCCGTTATAAGATCGAGTGTCTGATCGTAGGCATCGGTCTCAACGTGAATCAGGAGAGCTTTGAAGGAGACTTTCTTCATGAGCCGGTATCTATGTTGCAGCTTCTGGGCAAGAGGATATCGATCGATGAGGTCAAGGAAAAGGTCTATTGTGAATTATCGAAGAATATCTTAAAACTGAAAGATGGAGAGGATCTTTATCCGCTGTTTCAAAAATACGACTATCTGAAAGGCAAGAGCGTATATGCTTCGATCGGGAAACAGAGGAAACTTGTTTCTGTGGTCGGTATCGACAGGGATTGTTCCCTGCTTGTGAAAGACGGGCAGGAACTCTTGCGTCTGGACAGTGATGAGGTCACTTTCCATATTTAAGGGGGATCTATGAGTTTTTTATATGAGAATCTGTTATTGCTGACATGGCAGCAGGTGACGATGTGGGTGATAGGAGGGATCCTCATCTATCTGGCTATTGCCAGGGAGATGGAGCCTTCGCTTCTGTTGCCGATCGGTTTCGGTGCCATTCTGGTCAATCTGCCTTTCTCGGGTGCGGTCGATCAGTATATCAACGGCATCTTCCAGGAAGGACCTTTGTCCGCTTTATATACGGCAGGTATTGCGAATGAACTGTTCCCGCTGCTGCTTTTTATCGGCATCGGTGCGATGTGTGATTTCGGTCCGTTATTGACCAATCCGTCTTTGATGATGTTTGGTGCGGCGGCACAGTTCGGTATCTTCTTTACTTTCTGTCTGGCTTCGATGTTTTTCCCGGTCAATGATGCGGCTTCGATCGCTACGATCGGTGCGGCAGACGGCCCGACGGCTATCGTTGTTGCGCAAAAACTGCATTCAACATATCTTGGTCCGATCATGGTGGCGGCCTATTCCTATATGGCGCTGGTCCCGATCATTCAGCCTCCGGTCATCCGTTTCCTTACCACCAGGAAGGAGAGGATGATCCGCATGGATTATGAGCCCAAGGATGTTTCCAAGACCACGAGGATCCTGTTCCCGATCATCATCACGGTGATCGCCGGTTTGATCTCTCCGGCTTCTGTTTCACTGGTCGGTTTCCTGATGTTCGGCAATCTGTTAAAGGAGTGTGGCGTCCTGAACGGTCTTTCCGATACGGCGCAGGGTGCCATGGCAAATATGATCACTTTATTGCTGGGTATCACCGTCGCTTCGCAGATGCAGGCAGAGAACTTCCTGAAGGCGGATACGTTGATGATCCTGGGTATGGGTCTTTTCGCTTTCGTATTCGATACGGCAGGCGGTGTCCTGTTTGCGAAATTCCTGAACCTTTTCTTAAAGAAGAAGGTCAATCCGATGATCGGTGCAGCCGGTATCTCGGCCTTCCCGATGTCGGGCAGAATCATCC
>CADBND010000248.1 GCA_902795875.1 uncultured Erysipelotrichaceae bacterium | reverse complement strand
TGAGCTTCTGCTTTCGACGAAGACTCTGGCAGGATTCACAGGCGGACTTGGCATCACGGCTCTGATCGCCGGCGTTGCAGGTACCACGTGGTCATACGATGGCATGGGTGCTGCCTGCTACATGTCCGGTGAAATCAAAGATCCGCACAAGAACATGCCAAGAGGCCTGATCTTAACAGCCATCATCGTTCTGGCACTGTATGGCGGTCTGACATTCGTCGCTTCCGGTCTTCTGACCGTCGATGAGATCGCTGCTTCCGATGCGCCGATCGCCTTAATGGCATCCAAGCTTCCGGTCATCGGTAACGTTGCCGGTGTCGTCGTTGCGATCATGGTGATCATCGTCGTCTTGGGATCTCTGTCATCCTGCATCCTGTTCCAGCCGCGTATCGAATATGCAATGGCAAAAGACGGTCTGTTCTTCAAACAGTTCGGTCTGGTCCATCCGAAGTGGGAAACACCTCACTTCTCAATCCTGGTACAGTGCGCGATCGGTATCGTATTGATCTTCGCTACCGATATCGCCGGACTCTTAGGTTACTTCACAATGATCGCTTTAACAAAGAATGCTCTGACTTTCGGTACGATCTTCGTGCTCAGAAAGAAAGGCGAAGCCGGCGGCTACAACCCGACTTACAAGTGCCCTGGTGGTCTGCTGATGCCGATCATCGCGATCTTCATGACCTGCACCCTGATCTATGGCGAGATCACATATGCTCCGATCCCATCTCTGATCTGTGCGGCTCTCACATTCATTACCGGCGTCCCTGCTTATCACTTCTTTGAGAAACAGTCCAAAAAGGCTTAAGCAAGAAAAGAACATTTAAAGGATGCAGGACTTCCATGTCCTGCATCCTGTCTCTTTAAAAGAAAAAAGATATCTTTCTTTCCGATATTTATAGTCAGGATTCGGAAATAACGGAAACAAAGATTTGCAATAATCGCGAGGTGAATATATGAAATTAGCAGCAGTCGGAAGCAACTGTATCGATCATTACAACAACCTGGAGGGCGGCAAGTCCTATCCCGGCGGCGGACCGGTCAACATGGCGGTCTATACCGTGCGCAATGGCGGCCAGGCCTCTTACATCGGTCCGATCGGAAATGATGCATTCGGACAGATCATGTACGATGCCGTAAAGGCTAAAGGCGTCGATGTCTCTCATATGCATGTAAAGGAGGGAAACACCGCCGTAACGCAAGTCGAGCTGATCGATGGCGAACGCGTCTTCGGCGATTACGACGAAGGTGTCTTAGCCGATTACGTATTGTCTGAAGAAGATATGGACTTCATCTGCCGGCACGATGTGGTGGTCTGTGATCTCTGGGGCAAGGTGGAAGGTCAGTACAAGGACCTCAAGGAAAGAGGCATGACGACAGCCTTTGACTGCGCGACCAGACCGGAAGACAAGGAAGCCCAGATCGCAATGCCGTATTCCGATTATCTGTTCTTTTCAAGTGATGAAGGCGACACACCTGAACTTCGCAAACAGATGAGGGACTATCACGACAAGGGACCAAAGCTCGTCATCGCGATGCTGGGGACGGATGGAAGCCTCTGCTACGATGGCAAAGACTATCATTCCTATGGCATCGTGAAATGCGACAAGGTCGTCGATTCGATGGGTGCCGGTGACTCCTATATCGCAGGATTTTTAAGCGGCATCGTCGAAGGTCTGCCGATCGAAGAATGCATGCACAAAGGTGCTGCCACAGCTACGGAAACACTGAAGTACTTCGGAGCGTGGTAAGATGGCAAGACTCAAGGGAACATTTTATTCAGCCTGTCTGAAGCGCAACGTATCGATATCGTTTCTCTTCCCGGATCGTTCCAATGATGTCGATCCGCTGTATGAAGATGAACCAAAGGTCCTCTATCTCTTACATGGCTTAGGCGGAAACGAAGACGAGTGGACACGTTTCTCAAAGATCGAATACTACGCAAAGAAATACAACTTCATCATCGTCATGCCGGGTGTGGAACGCAGTTTTTACTGCAATACCTGTTATGGGATCAATTATCTTGATTTTGTCATTGAAGAATTGCCCACCCTGGTTAACAAATGGTTTAAAATAAGTACAAAAAAGGAAGACACCTTTATCGCCGGCGAAAGCATGGGCGGTTATGGCGCTCTGAAAGCCGCCTTGTCAAGACCGGAGAGATTTGCGGCAGCCGCATCCTTGTCCGGCGTCGTCGATTACGAAAGTTTCAAAAAGAAGATACAAAACAGAGAGTTCAGCGAGATGAAGGTGGAAGAGCTCGACTTCCTCAACGACGAAGAAACACCTTACAGGCTGGCGGAAAAGATCGCGAAAGAAAACGATAAGCCGGCACTGATCTTACAATGCGGAAGTGAAGATTTTCTCTTGAAAGACAATCGAAACTTCTCCGCTTCATTAAAGGAGCTCGGCTATGATCACATATATAAAGAGGGTCCGGGTGATCACGAATGGCCGTACTGGGACAAAGCCATCCAGTATGCCTTCATGTTCTTCAGGGGACTCAACATCGAAACAGGCAGATTATATTAGGGAGGAAGAAGATATGTACACTGCAGAAAAATGGAAAGAAGTACAGGGACCGTGCCTGAGGAACTTTGACGAAGAAGGTCAGAGAAATTCAATCAACGGCGCTCTGGCACTGCGTCCGCAGATCGAAAAGATCGTCGACGATATCTGGGAGAAAGGTTTTGACAACATTTTCTTCATAGGTATCGGCGGTACCTGGGCAAGTGCCTTGCAGGTGGAAGTATACATGCGGGGAAGATCTTCTTTGCCCGTCTATGTTGAAAATGCGGCGGAGTTCCTGACGACCGGCAACAGGAAGTTCACGAAAAATTCCGTTTTGATCTACTCTTCCGTTACCGGCAACACCAAGGAGATGGTGGATCTCGTGGATAAGGTCAAGGGGATCGGTGCGAGAGTCTTTGCCTTCATCGATACGCCGGGTTCTGCATTGACTGCGGAAGACAAGCAGGACTACCTGGTCATCTACAAGATGAACGAACAGCTCAAGTTCTACATGGTCGCCAATTATCTGATGTACAAGAACGGCGAATTTGAAGACTATGAAACATACAACGCCGAGATGGAAGCCCACCTCGCGGATGCCCTGATACAGGTCGAAAAGGATGCGGATGCCTGGGCCTATGATTATGCGCAAAAGAAAGTCGCTTTCTTAAAGGATCATCCGGATCTTCCGCACTACTTCATCGGCTGCGGCAACCAGTATGGGGCGACCTATTCCTATGCGATGTGCTACTGGGAGGAACAGATGTGGATCCGCACCAAGTCGATCAGCGCTCCGGAATTCTTCCAC
>CADBND010000247.1 GCA_902795875.1 uncultured Erysipelotrichaceae bacterium | reverse complement strand
TCATTGAATCTTCCCATCTGCATGAACATTCTGGTCTTTTCCAGATCACGACAATTGAAGACCTCATAATCCGCACTCAAAGGTACCCAATAGCTGTTATAGCCCTTGGAACGGTAATATTCATCCGTCAATTTATAAGCGAAGAAAAGATATTCCGGATCCAGTTCATCGATGACCTTACGCCAATCCTCAAATTCTGGTTCCCAGCAGTCGTAGTTGTATAAGGCGATCTTGTTTCCGTGTTTTTTGAATTCCTTCAGAAGATAGAGGTTATCTTCCAGATAATTCAGATTGACGGAAATGAAAAGGATCACCGCATCCTCATATTTTTTCTTTGTGAAGGGATCACAAAACAAAGGAAGATGCAGTTTTTTGTTTATCCTATTTAGATTTTTCAGAACGATGTTCTTATATAAGATATCTACATTGCCATTTCCATATTTGAGAAATGCCCTCTCCTGGCCATCTACCTGAGGAGCGCTGGAACCTTTCTTGATATATGATTTCTGTTCTGACAAAATGATTAATTTATTCATGTTTTTCCTCATTCTTCAAATCTTGCCATTCATTGTATCAATGATACCATATGTTTTTTTTGTTTAGTTCCCTGAGATGGAAATAGATCGAGAACTGATAGATCCTGTTGAAAGCACTTGAATGCCATTTATTAACGGTTTCTGCAAGTTTATCTTTATTCTCCACATCCAGATCCGTTATATGTTTTTCGAACTGCCTGATATTTACCAACTGATATCTAAATTCATAATCGCTCCTTGGCCAGCCTTCCAGAATAGAGACCAATTTGTTTGAAGACACGTCAAGTTTAACGATCGCGCACAAAGAGAAATTCAGATACTTGTCTTCCATGAATAATGAAGTGATATCCACATCATAGAACCTGTCTTTGCCGACATTGTACCGAGTGATGCCCAGTTCCTCTTCCAGAGCTCTTCTGATCCAGTTGTCGATGATCTTTCCGTCTTTGCAGAAGTCCTTGCCGGAAAGCTGTTCTTCAATGGAAAAATCAAGTTTATCAGGCTCGTATCTGAGTTCTTTTCTTCTTCTGGTCACCAGGATCTTGCCATCATTAGTGACGACCACCATATGCAGACAAAGATTGTTCGGCGGAAGGTTTTCAAGATCGGCTGCTTCATTGTTGTCTATAAACTTCCCAACCGCATTCGCATAAAGATTATATAATTCTTCTGCGCCGCTTCTCTTTTCCTGCGGGATATGTTCCGAATCTTTTAGTTCCTTTTCATTATATTCTTTAGGTTTGGCTACCTGCCTTATCAAATGCAACGTTCTGCAGTTGGTATAGTGACATAGATCGACGACCAGATCATAGCTGTCTTTGCCTTCTTCATATCTGATCAGACGATACTTTTTGCCATCATTGATCTCATTTTTGAGTTCTTCACTCTTATATTCATCCAGTAAAGCGTAATCGCCATAGCCGGCATCGACAAAAGCAATTGAGACATCTTCATAAGATATCGGATCAAAAAGCCTGACATTATTCTTATCTTTTTTCGGCAAGACCGTTCTGTTATATATGATCGTGTCCTGCAGCAGATACTTGAATCCTTTAGCTCTGTAATACATTGTCTTTCTCAACCATCTGACAGTTTTATAGCAGAACAGATAAAACAGCAGTATGACTACATAGATCAGGATAAAGAATATTTTTTCTCTGGCATAGTTGAAGAATTCCGCAATTTTGAAAGATTCGACACCATCCTGGCTTGAATAAGGCATGATGAGTTTGAACATCACGAAAGAGAATATGGCAGAGATCTTCGTATAGAAATCGCCTATCAGAAAATCGTTGATGTTTTTCAAACAATTATGTCTAAAGAGAATGAGCCACGAGATCAGATCGCTGAGAAAACTGTTTTTGTCTGTTTCGATAAGGATATCTTTTTCTCTCTTTTTTGCTCTCTTGTTGTTCTTTTTGACGGCACTGTTGAAATCTTTTGTGAATTCAAAACGTCCATCTGAAGAAAGCATATATGTAAGCAAGGCGTATTGTCGGATCCTTTCCTCAACAGAATCGCCATCTTCTTTCGTGATGAAGTTAGCTATTTCCCGGCCGTTTGACATAAATGTCAGACTGAAACTACCTACACAACCGTCATCCGGTATGATCAGAAACAGAATGCCAGTCTTTTTTTCTTTTGTCCGAAACATCGATAAAGCGCCAACGTGAAATGAGGAGCTTTTCAGTTTTTCTTCAATGATTTTCTTGAATTCGTTTCCAAAAATATAGTATTTTCCATTGGGATCCAAGTGTTTTTTCTGTAATGAAAAACTGTATAGAAAACCGCCTTCATTAAATTGATAGATCCGATCTCCTTTTGCGATAAGACAGTAAGCAAAAAGCGCATCCTGTTCATCACATTCTTCGACAGGAACATCTACATTCACAGAATCGGAACCGACCCACAGTTTCGCATTTTCAGCAACTCTGATATAATCGCCCTTTTCCTTTGATGTATTAAGCGTGAGATGAAAATCGTTCTTCAGATTCCAACCGGAGAAACTCTTAAGGCTGTGTGGCATCATCAGATCGGGATGTTCGATGATCGTTTCGACTCCCATGAAGGAAGGCCTGCCCAAAGATCCCTGTTCATATTCATACAAGCCAGCCAGGTTATTGAAAAAACGAACGACCCAGTTGCTGTTGCGATTGAAATATTTGAAAAGGTTATAGATCGCCCACAGCAAAAGCAGTGAGATGATGAAAAAAACCGCAATATACAGTTGCAGCGGAGAACTCACTTTATGTTCAACGATAAAGGAATATAAAAAAGCATAAATGAAATTATGCACAACGAAATAAGAATATTTCTTAAGGAAGTCTTCGATTTTTTTCTTATAGCTCAGATATTTCTCAATCGTCATTTTTCAGGTTCCCTGTTCAGAAAGGAGGAACGATCTTATTTCGTTACCCCTTTCTTCATATCATTGAACAAGTGATAAGTGTAATACAGATAAGTGCCTGTCATAAGCATACCCATGAGCCAGATTGCATTCACATCCATGTGATAGAGATAAACACAATAAGCCTGCAAAGCCGCCATAAATAAGACAAAACTCTCTTTCAGATATTTCCGTTTTAGACAAACTAATATGATCAAAATGATCTCTACCGGATAGAAATAACGGTCATGCATGGCTGGTAAGAACAGGACACAGGTCCAGATGCTCCAGGCAGCCAGTTCCAGCTGATGTTCACCGATCTTTACTTTCTTTTCCAGTATATACAGCAATGCTGCTCCCAAAACCAGCAGTGTCAGACCCATCGCGACATACTGCATGGACATGTAGTCGCCATTGCCGATACTCCAAAGATTGGCGACATTCATGCACAGGTCATTGGAAAACTCCGCCAGATACAGATAGTTGGCTATCGGATCAAACAGGCTCCTGCCAAACAGAAAAGCCGGGATATAAGTCAGATAGATGACAGCCGGGATATAGAGGAAGTTCATTAAACTGAAATCTTCTTCTGTGATATAAAGATACAGGATATAAGGCAATAAGAAGATGGATTGCATCTTGAACGCAAAAGCCAGACCGTAATAAATGAATGCAGCACGATATTTCTTCTGGGAAAGCCTGTGGATCGTAAGGATCAGAAAAAACGTGTAGATGCTGTCACATTGACCCCAGGTAGCCGAATTCATGATGACGATCGGTGACAGAATGACGATCGCATAAGCCAGAACTGCCTTGAACTTATCCTTACTATTTTCTTTCAGGAAACGATACGCTTCAAAAGCCAGCAGATAATCAAAGATCACCGACAAACCTTTATATGCATATAAAGGAGATATCGGCAAATAAGAAAATAAAGCGATCAAAGTCTGATAAACAGCCGGATAATTGCCGACCTGTTGGCTCAAAGCAGACAACCCGCCGCCGTTTTTGATCTCCATATACCAATTGGAAAGATAGATCAGATAATCTTCTGATTCGAAATACTTATTTTCAAAACGAATGAACAGACCAATCAAAGAAATGACGCCAATAAAGATTGCATATTTCCTTTCTTTCAGCCAATCTATGATCCTTTTCTCAAAAACGTACATATTTATCCCTGCTTTTTCCTTCTTTTATCTGAAACAAACAAATAAACAAGTATCAATGTCGCTCCCAAACTGATCAAAGCACCCTGTACAAGCATCGGCGTCTTATAATCAAGTTCGATTGTATGATGGCCCGCAGATAATGCCAAAGCCATATAGTGTTCGTTTGCCTGCAATACTTCAGCCTCATTTCCGTCGACCTTGGCCTTCCAGCCCTTTGAATAAGGGATCGACAGCAACATATACTTGTCTTCATCCAGATCGATCGTACCTGTGGCCTTGTTTATATCGATCGAAACATTATCCAAAGTATCTTTACTCAATGATTCTGTGTAAGTCTTGTAATTCTCTAAAGGCAGGCAGATAACGGACATGTTTCGTATCTCATAGACTCCCGGTAAGGAAATGGAAACAGTAATACTGTCCAAAGCTACCTGGTCATAATTGAGACAGATCGCATAATCCTGCTTGCCGTAATAGTAATGATGATTCTGGGTCAGATAATAGACCACTTTATCGACGTTGTTTGAACCCTTGACGGTGATTAGCGATTCGGTATGGTCGTCCTCGACAACGCCATATTCATCAATGAAGTTAAGACCCTCTATGACCAGATAGGTCTCACATTCCGGCAGCCCTTTGAAATTTAAGGTAAAACTGCCATCCTCTTCACTGATATTCAGCTTGCCGTCATTATATTCGACTCCATCACCGCAGACGACCTCATATGGGATATCCTTTTCAGAAAGATCGATCTTGGTGTTTTTGCCATCTTTCAGAACGACAGCCTGCATCATCGCTTCTTCCTTTTCGACAGGGCCCAGTTCCAGCCATCTGTCATAGGCAATACTATCGCTGTAGGTATAACCAAACGGCACATAATGATCATTCTTATAGATCTTATATTCCTCATTCGCATAAGTCTCCGAGAAACCGTAAGGCAGATTCTTGGTATATTGACTGTTGCTGATATAGTATTTCACATTGGCCAGCGTATTGAGCTCGGCACGGCCTTCATAGCCTTTGATCATCCAACTGCAGCGGTTTGTCAGATCCAGTTCGTTCCTAAACAGCTGATCAGACGGGTTGGTAATGCTGAAATAGTAATCCGTCGAATACATGTCATAAAGCATCGCATTATTCGGGATCAGGGAATCACCAGAATAACGGAAGAAGGGATCCGATTCATTCTGATCAGTATATTTTTTGACTACATTCGTTTCACTGCTTTCAAACAAGTCTCTTACTTCTTCAGCATCCATGACAAAACGGATGCGGTTGCTGCCACGGTAAGAGATATCATAATCAGCGATATAGAAGATATTGAAAAGAACCAAGCCTAACAGTAAAGATTGCTTCAGATCGATACCCCAGAACTGCTTTTTGAAGTCTGCATCAGAAAGGATCAGGAAGAACAGCATAATGCATAACGGGATCAGTACCCGATCGACTCTTGACCACGCTGAAACACAGGCAAGTAAGAAGGTCAGGAAACTCATGGCCATCAGATAAAGCTTATTGCCTTTTATTTCTTCCCATTTATGTGTAAACGTGTAAGCTACCAGTAATGATATTCCAAAGCACCATCTTGAAGAAACAAAACGGAAACCGTTTATCGCCTTTCCCAAAAACGGTATGCAGATGCATAAAAGACCCACCAGATTCAATATCAGTAAAAGTCTGTCTTTCTTCCAGTCTTTGAGCAATAAGAACAGTGACAAAAGTACCGGGCTCGCATAACCAAGACACAGGTCGTATACATTGTCGTTGGAAAGGAATATCGTCAATAACCTTTCGTAATAGAAACGCTCATATAAGATATTGTTTTTGATCTCAATGCCCATCCGGACATCAGACATATAGACATAGACCATCGGTAATACGATAATTGCCGACAATAAGAGACCTAACAGCGAAGCTAAGAATATCCTCACCAGCTTATCGATGATCGATTTGAAGTCTTTGCCATATAAAGTAAGCAATCGCGCTACGACATAGATCACCGTCAGCATCACAACCATGAAGAAGAAATAGAGCTGACTGATCGCTGCCAGGAAAACACCGAGGATCATCATATAAGGTTTGTCACCTTTAATGATCTTTTCTACTCCCAGAATGATCATCGGCAGATACATCATTGGTGTATAGAAGTAACTGTGTCCTGTCAGATTGGCCAGAGAATAATAACAGAAGTCATAGACCATAGCACCTGCCAGAATGCCATAAACGTTCTTCTTTCCTGTATAGAAACAAAGTTCCGAAAACATGACACCGGACAGATAGATCTTCAAAAGGATCAGAAGATCGTAAAAACGGTATACATCAACATCTTTGAACAAAAAGACCAGAGCCGTCAAAGGATCACCGACTACATCGCTGTGCAAAGAAGCGATGATGTCTGAACCTTCACCGATCGAATGATCCCATTGTGGGATCACAAAGCGGTGATTCTGGAACAGTTCTTTGAAGATGGTACGAATATGTCTGGCCAGATAGACCTGCGACTGGTAATGCTGAAAAAGACCGTCATCGACATAATTGATGAAAGTCTTCCCGTTCAGATAGAAATAATTCAGAATGACGACACAGCACAACAAAAACAGTAATGTATACAACACATAATATCTTGTCTTATTTCCTGTTTTTTGTTTGCCTGCCATCTTTTTCATATTATTAACGGGTAAGGAATACCTCTCCTTTGTTTACAAGTTTTCTCCAGTAATCCAGAAGATCCTTCATCGTCTTTTCATAAGGGATCTCAGGTTCCCAACCAGTATGTGCCTTGAATTTGGAACAGTCAGGGATCTGCAGATCCGCATCGATCGGTCTGAGACGTTCCGGATCGGTGACGATCTCTATCTCATCCTTCTTGGAAGAGAAAGACATCAATGTGCGAAGTGTATCCCCTACCGTGCACGTATAGGAACCGCCGATATTGTAGTATTCACCCGGGATCGGATCGACCGTTACCAGCATATAGTAGGCGCGTACCGCATCACGCACATCAGCATATGTCCTTAAGGAATCCAGGTTGCCGACCATGACCCTCGGCTCGATCAGACCCGCTTCGATCATCGCAATCTGCTTGGCAAATGTTGATTCATGGAAGACATCCCCTCTTCTGGGACCGGTATGTGTAAACATCCTGGTCGTCATGACTTTCATGCCGTATGCTTC
>CADBND010000246.1 GCA_902795875.1 uncultured Erysipelotrichaceae bacterium | reverse complement strand
CCTGTACAAGCGGATATGGCTTACGGAAAGATCGCGGAACCTCTCCATCAGAAAAACGATCGTATCCTTATCGGCAGAGATCCCCTTATCGCTAAGCAGAAAGGAAAACACCTCAGAAAGATCGATCTCGATGTGATGTCCTTTTCTCTCATTCTTCTTTTCCAGCTCGCTGATCTTTCTGAAATACGCATCCTTTAGTTCCGCATATCCGTAAGAAGCACCGCAGCTTTCAAACAGGATACATGCCTTCTTCCAGAAAGAAGAACTGTCTTCATCGGTGCGGATGTCCACAAGCGTCCCATAAAGATCAAAAACGTAAACGGAATATTCTTTCATCATTTCTCTATCATTTTACACATCGCAAAAACATCTGTACCATCAAAAAAGATATCGGAATGAACCGATATCTATTCTTTATCCATGATCCCTGTCTGTATCAGAACATCTTCCACCTTTGAAACGGTGACGATCTCAAGTTTTTCTTTCACCTCATCAGCGACATCCTTCAGATCGACCGCATTCTCTTGAGGAATGAATACTTTCTTTACGCCTGCCCGCTGTGCAGCCATCAGTTTCTCACTGAGACCGCCGATCGGATCGACCGTACCCCGCAAAGATACTTCACCCGTCATCGCGATATGCGGATCGACACATTTTCCGCTTACAAGCGAAGCCAAGGCACATGTCAGGGTGATGCCCGCCGAAGGACCGTCCTTGGAGACAGCGCCGGAAGGCACATGGATATGCAGATCATGATCCTTCAAAACCTCGCTCTGTTTCGGGAAACGCTCCTTCACCAGACTCAAAGCGATCAGAGCCGATTCCTTCATCACATCGCCAAGCCGGCCGGTAATGACCAGATCACCCTTGCCTCTGGTAAGAAGGGTCTCGATATACAATATCTCGCCTCCGACCGGTGTCCAGGCGAGACCTGTTACCACACCGGGCTTCACATCTTTCAGGATCTGTGATCCCATATAGGGATGACCTGCCATCTTCTCATGAATGAGTTCACTGGTGACGCGGATATGTTCATCGGGATCCTGTGCGATCTTCACCGCCAGCATCCGGCAAAGCGTATCGATCTGTTTTCTAAGACCTCTGACTCCTGCCTCTCTGGTATACTCACTGATCAGCGTATCGACCGCTTCTTCCTCAAATTCCATACGGTCTTTCTCGATACCCATTGCCTCCATCGACCGTGGGATCAGATGCTTCAAAGCGATCTGTTTCTTTTCGATCGGTGTATAACCGTTGAACTGTATGACCTCCATCCTGTTCAACAGCGGCTCCGGGATCGTTTCCGTCGTGTTTGCCGTACATATGAACAACACATCCGAAAGATCGTAAGGAACATTCATATAATGATCGGTGAACGTATCATTCTGTTCGGGATCGAGGACCTCAAGTAATGCGCTGGCTGGCGAACCGTTATAGGAAGCGGAAAGCTTATCCACCTCATCCAGCACCATGACCGGATTGGAGACTCCGCTTTTCTGTATGCCATCCATGATCCTGCCCGGCATCGCCCCGATATAGGTCCTTCTGTGTCCCCGGATATCCGATTCGTCATGAACACCACCCAAAGAGACACGTACATATTCTCTGCCCAATGCTCTGGCGATCGATCTTCCGATCGAAGTCTTGCCTGTACCCGGAGCACCCGTAAAAAGCAAGATAGAACCGGACTGCTGTTTCTTCAGGTTCATCACCGCGATCTGCTGGATGATCCTCTCCTTCACCCTATCCAGGCCGTAATGATCCTCATCCAGGATCATTCTTGCCTTATCCAGATCGATGTTTCTGGGCTCTTCTTTCTTCCAGGAAAGAGAAGTGACGAAATCCAGATAATCGTAAAGGATGCCGGACTCAGCCGACTGCTGTCCTTCCTGTCTCAGCCTGTTCAAAACCTTTTCGGCCTCTTTCCTGGCCGTCTCATTCATACCCGACTCAGCGATCTTCTTCTGAAACTTCTGCACATCCGTAACATTCTCCGGATGCATATCATCAAGTTCCTTCTGAAGGTGCTCCATCTGTCTCTTGATGGCCGCCTCCCTGTACATCTGCTGGTATTCCTTCTGCTGGGAAGTCGCCGCCTCATTGGTGATCCTTCCCACCTCAAGGAATTCATACATGATCTTCTCGATCATCTGTGCTCTTTGTGCTTGCGAATCCTCCTTCAGAAGCGCATATCTTTCCTCATTGGAAAGCTTCAGCCAGGGAGACATCATGCTGATCGCCATATTCAGAGAATCGACCTGGTCGATATAGACCTCAGCCGCCTTCCCCCATTCAAAACCTGAAGCATATTTCTTCATTTCCGCAATAAGATCCTTCAGCTTCTCTTTTGCCTCTTGCGGATCAAGATCGGCGATATCGTTTCTTCTGCTTATGGAAAGCCGGATACTCTGATCGGGATCGATGAAGACATTCTCCAGATCAACACGGTATTGCAAAGAAACCGTAACGAAACCCTCCCGGATATCCGAGATGAATCCTACAGCACCGATCGGATAGAAACTGTCCTCCGTTAATCCGCCGGCCTCGATCTTCTCCTTCGCCACGATGACGATTGTCTTATCATTCAGAACGATATTCCGGCTGCCGGCTATCTTTTTCAGTTCATTCAGCTGAAAATAAAGATTTGCTTCCGGAAGCGGAAGCATATTGAATACTGGTATTACTATCATCTGCCACTCCTTTAAACTGCAAGTGAGATCTTCTTCAGATTGTTTTTCTTGAATATCGATATCTCATCCTCGTCGTAACCCGCCTGCATATCGCGGTCGTCAAGAATGATCGGTCTTTTTAAAACGGTAGGATTCTCGCTGATAAAGTGAACGAGATCAGAAAGCGACATCTCCTCGAGATCTACATTGGACTCCTTTATGATCTTGGAACGATTTGAAATGATATCATCCGTACCGTTGGAAGTCCTCTTCAAAAGATAACGTATCTCGTCCTCTTTCAGATCACCATGCATAATATCCCTCTCGATGAACCTGAGATTATTATCACGCATATACTTTTTCGCCTTGCGGCAGGATGAACATCCCTGAGATGTATACATGATTATCATTGCACTACCTCCTCTATCGACCGGGACCCCAAAAAGATCCAAGACTTCCTAATAAAGCAGCATATCCTTAAGCATCATGACCAGTTCATCAAGATCCTTTTCCGGATCGGGAAACATGGACCGGTTCATGACCATGAATTTGACCGGTGCAAATAAGACGGCACTGATATTGGAATCGGAATAGGAACGAATGACTCCTCTCCTCTGGTATTCATGTATCAGATCGAATACATCCGCATAATGGGCAGAATGAACGATATCCTCCTGAATCGTCGGACAAGCAAAACACTGTTCCACGAACGAGAAGATCTCCCTGTTCTCCAGAGAATAGGCATACGTCCCTCGGATCAATGCATCGATCAGATCCGGACCGCTCATCTGCGGATAGATCCGCTTACAAAGATACGAATAGCACTTCTCCACATATTCTCCGAATACCTCCGAAAGCATATCATCCTTATTCCGGTAATAGACATATATGGTCGCAGGAGAAACGTTTGCCTCCCGGGCGATCTTAGCGACCGAAGCACCATTGATCCCCTCTTTCAGGATCAGAGAGATCATCGCATCCTTGATCCTCTGCTGCTTATCGATATCCTTAGTTCTCATAATGACCTCATAATTTAATATTAAATGAACATTCATTTATTGTCAACGAAGGCCAATAAGCTGTACCGAAATTTCATTAAAAAGAGCTGATCTTCAGCTCTCGTTTTCATCACATATCTTATTTATCAATATCTCTATTCCATGTTCACGGTTAGACAAGGCAAGATATCTTGCGGCCTTTTTTGTTTCTTCATCGCCACTAACCATGGCATAGGAATTCGCATATCTTTTTAACATTCCGATATCATTCCCGCTGTCACCGGCGACCGCCACTTCTGCCTCATCGATCCCTTCCAGCTCACAGAACCGTTCGATCGCCCTTGCCTTCCCGGATAAAGCGGAAGTGATCTCGATGTTGCCCATCGCCTCCACGCTCACGATGTTGCAATCACGGAATTCCTCCTTCACCCTTTTATTCAGAAAGATCCTTTCTTCCTCGTTCATGAAAAGCGCTTCGATCTTGAAGATCTTGTCACAAGGGATCTCTTCGTATCGCATCCCGAAACACATGTGCTTCGAATCGTAGATCTTATCGAAGATCTTTTCCGGATCAGAGTATCTCCTTCCAAAAGTGGAGATCGCTCGTTTTTTGAAACTTTCCCTGTCACAAGTCGTATAGGTCTTTTCTTCTCCATGGTATTCGACCGGTATCCCCTTGTCCCGGCAATAGCCTTCGATCAGCCGCACATATCTTTCATCCACATAATTGCCGATCAGAACTTCACCGTCCTTTTTGCATAAAACGGCACCGTTTACACAGTTCAGGACAACATTGTCGATCTGCGAAAGGATCTCATCGAGTTCCCAGGGATTTCGTCCTGTCGCCACCATGAAGATGCCGCCTTCCCTTTGAAAGCGGCGTATCGCTTCGATCGTCCCTTCTTCCAGCTGACCTTTTTCATTCAGCAATGTACCATCCACATCGGATACGAAAAGCCGGATCATGGCACCATATTAACATATCAGAAAAATGCCGGCATCTTTGCCGGCATATAATCATCATTTTCCACAGCAGTGCTTGTATTTCCTGCCGCTTCCACATGGACAGGGAGCGTTTCCTTTGATATCCTTCCACTTCTCATCCCGATCCTTTTTCAGTTCTTCCATGATCTTCTTAAAAGAGTTTCCTTCCATCCAAAGCTTCGCTGCCTTTCGCAAAGGCTCTTCGGCCTCTTCAAAGACTTCCAGATAACTCTCACAAAGCACATTGCAGTTATTCCTGTCTCTGTCTTTGAGACAGCCGCCGTTACAGATGGAAAGATAGGGACAATTCCGGCATTTCTCATTCAGGAAAGCCTTTCTCTCCCCGAAGGATCGCTGCTTATCTCCATCCATGATCGAAGACAAGCTGTCCTCATGAATGTTGCCCAGGCAATGTTCCTCCCTTACGAAATGGTCACAGGAATAGACTTTTCCATCGCTCTCAACGACCGGAACGTTCCCGCATCTTTCCTGCAGCCAGCACAGAGTCTGAGAATTGCCCGCATAGACCTGCATCATCTCCATGAACAGCTGTACGCCCAGTTTATCAAGATCGTTATACAGCCATTGATAGAACACCGTCTTCAGAAAGGACCCGTATCTTTTCCTGTCTACGGAATAAGGATCGACGATTCCATCCCCATCCATATTCACGATCGGAATGAACTGTATCCAGCCGGTATTCAGATCCCTCAGCTGCCGGTAGACATTGTATGCATCCTCACAAGTCTGTGCATTGACCGTACAAAGCAGATCCGGTCTGATCCCATACCGTTTCAATCGCTCGATACTGGCCTTGACCCGGTCATAGGTTCCCTTTCCAGAAGCATCCTTTCTGAATGAATCATGAATCAAAGCAGTTCCATCGATCGAAAGACCCACATCGAATCTTTCTTTCTTCAGAAACTGACACCATTCATCACTTAGTTCCAGGCCATTTGTCTGGATGTTGTTCCAGCACTCATACCCTTTCGGCAGATACTTTTTCTCTAACTCCACTGCCTTCTTATAGAAATCGATTCCCCGCAAAGTCGGCTCTCCCCCATGCCATATGAAAGACACGACAGGACCTGGCGAACTGTCAAAATAGTTGCGGATCAAGACCTCCAGTGTCTCATAGGACATCGGCCTTCGGTGTGAGAGCTCATTGCCCAGATAATAACAGTAGCGGCACGCCATGTTGCAGGCAGAACCGATGGGCTTGACCATCACCGTAAAAGCAGAAGCTGCCTTGCTCATTTCAGATATCTGTCAAAAAATGCCAAAGTCTTGTTGAAGGAATCCATCGCCTGTTCCTGCCGATACATCGGCTTATCGTAGTACCAGATGCCGTGCCCCGCACCGTCATAGCGATGGAATTCATATTCCTTCCCTTTTTCTTTCAATACTCTTTCGGTCTCATTGACCTCATTCACATCCGGATGTTTATCGTCATTGCCGAAGATCCCCAGTAACGGACAATTCAAACCGTCTGCCTTCTCGATCGGCGAGACAGGTCTGGAGGGTGTCAGTTCCTCTTCCTTCATGATGACGCCGCCGCCCCAGCAGTCCACCGCCGCATCGATCCCCTCGAGCGTACAAGCCGCCAGAAACGCATGTCTGCCGCCGGAACACATGCCGATGACACCGGCCTTTCCATTGGACTGAGGCTGATCCTTCAGAAAATCCAAAGAAGCCTTCACATCGCCCATGACCGATTCATCGGGAACACCGCCGGCCTCTCTCATCTTCTTCGAGACTTCGACCGGATTCCCCGTACCGAAGCGGTTGTAGATATCCGGACATACCACGGCATAACCGTGTTCCGTGAATCTGCGGGATGTCTCCCGGCACCACTCGTCCCAGCCTGGCATATGCGGGATCAGAACGATACTGCCGACATTCTCCTTCTTCAAAGGACGGGAATAATAGACATTGATGCAGTCACCTTTATAGCCCTTGATCTGTACCGTCTCAGCGATCATACCGCTGTAATCGCCGGTATTGAAATCATTCCACATTATTTCTACCTCTCTTTTCTCCATTATAAAACATTTGCGATCATCGCCATCCCGAAAGGATCCAACATAAAAAGTCATTTCGCAATGACTTTTTTATAAGATGATATCTGCCAGGAATATCATAAGCGGAAGCGTGATGATACAAAGAAGCGTCGACAGGCACACATATTCCACCGCAGAAACATGATCCTTGTCATACTGTCTGGCAAAGATCGCCACATTGGAACCGACCGGACAGGCTCCTGCCAATAGGATGGCCAGCTTCATCGTCCTGTTTTCAAACGGAAGGAAACGGAACACGATCACCATCAGTAAAGGGATCAGGATAAGCCTCACCAGCGATACCAGATAGGCGTTCTTTTTTCTTATCATTGCCAACAGATCGCTTTGCGCAAGATAGACTCCCGACACGATCATCGCCAGAGGCGTATTCATGGAAGAGATCATCGAGATGATATCGGAAGCGATCTTCGGCATCCGGAATCCCGTGAAATAGATGATCAGACCCAGGATGACCGCGATCACGATCGGATTCTTTAACACCTTTTTGGGATCCATGAAGCCCTTATCATCCGTGATCGTATAGACCCCATACGTCCACTGAAGAAGCGGGACCAGTACGATCATGGCTGTAATATAGAAGACTGCCGAACTGCCAAAGGTAGCCTGTACCAGGGGAATGCCTATGAAACCCGCATTGGAAAAAGCAACCGAAAACTCCCCGATACGGTCGCTTTTATGATAGATCAATACTGAAACAAGGACCGACAGCAGCATGCCCAGGATCGACAGGAACGCCGACTGAAGCAGTTCTGCCGTCTTTTCAGGGCTCTTTTCGATACAGAAGTTGGAAATGACGATCATCGGAACGGCAACATTCAATAAGATCTTACCGATATCCTTTGAACCCTGATCGGTGATCAGCTCCTTTTTATAGGCATAATATCCGACAGCCATCAGTACAAACATGATGAAGACCTGTCTTATCAGAACGCTCAGTAGTTCCATGTCCATCTCCCTTCATAATTACTTCATCATGATAATGCAAACAAAATACGCAATCAAGAACAGAAAAAGCCGCTTTTCAGCGGCTCATTGTTATTCCCTGTTCGGTGAAAGGATCATCGAACCATCGCTCACGATCTCCGGCAGGACTCCGTTCCATTTCTCATAGTACATCTTCTGTAAGATCCTGTCGGTCAGTGACTGTGAAGTCGTCTCATTGACATAAGCCTCCGCATCCGCCTCGATCCTTCTGACCTCTGCCTGCGCATTCGCCTCGATGATCTTGGTTTCTGCCTCGGTCTCTGCCCGCAGTTTATTCTGCTGAGCGACCTGTTTTGCCTCGACGGCATCTGTGAACGCATCCGTGAAATCGATGTCCTCGATCGAAGTGGAGACCAGAAGGATGTTGTATCTCGACAGAGCCTTCTCCAGTTCCTCCTCGATACCCACGGCCAGTTTCGTACGGTCAGTGATCAGTTCCTCTGCCGTATATTTGGCAGAAACCGTCTTGACCGCCTCCATAACACTGGGAGAGATCACGGTGGAATAGTATTCCTTACCGATCGTAGAATAGATCGTCATCGCCTCATTTTTGGATATCTGATAGTTCACGGTATAGACCATATTCACTTCCTGGATATCCTTTGAGAAAGCGCTGAGATCGACAGTCTGTTTCTGGATACGGTTATCCATCTTGATAATGGACTGCCACGGAGCTTTGAAATGCATGCCGGAATCCAGTGTCCTGTTTTCCACCTTACCGAACGTCACGATCACACCTGTATGTCCTGTAGGGACTTTTACGATACATTGCGTAGCGATCAGTATGCCGCAAAGCAGCAAAACAGGGATAACGATAAATCTTTTCTGTACATTCTTCATTTTTCTTACCTCCTATTGTCCGAAGGCAAGATCGCATCATTGAAAACATAAATCCTGCCTTCAAACCAAATCACACCAACTTTCCGCTCACGTCAGGGTTCACGACGATTCGATTCAAGATAGATTTATGAGTTCTTGTTAACTCATTATATGGTCATATGACCTTATGAGTATATTATACACGATTTTCTGAAAAAACAAGTATTTTTTGAAAAAACTTTATCATTCTATATTCCGGCGTATATGACGTTTTGTTTATAATTATCATAGAAAAAAGGCCGCTATATTAGAAAACTAAGAAATAATATACCCTAAACAAGACATACAGTTGTCTTGCTTGCTTTGATAGAACAAGGAAAAGCAATATGAAAAAGATTCTATTTGTGTGTCATGGCAACATCTGCAGAAGTGTCATGGCAGAATTCATCTGTAAGAAATACCGTCCCGATATCGAATGCGCATCGGCAGCTGTTTCCTATGAAGAAGAAGGACACGACATCTATCCTCCCGCAAAACGCTGCCTGGACAGACACGGCATTCCCTACAGTAAGCATCATGCAAGAAGGGTCACAAAACAAGACTACGATCGTTTCGATCAGATCTATGTGATGGACCGTTACAACATGAAAAACATCCTGAGGATCATGGACGATCCCGAAAACAAGATAAAGATGCTGAGACCATACGATATCGAAGATCCCTGGTATACCGATAACTACGACAAAGTATATGAAGAGATCCTGGAAGGGATATCTGAACTATAAGAAGAGCCGTTGCCGGCTCTTCTTTCAATATTGCGATAAAGATCTCACAGGAACGAAGAACCGCCCGTCACGATCCAGCATGCCAGCATCGCCGCCAGCATCGCACCGGTATAAGCCCTTCCCGTCATACGATAGGCATAGGTACAAAGGATCGAGAAGAACAGCACCTGCGGTACGAACAGGATCAGTATGGACATGAACGGTCCACCGAACGTCGAACCAAACAGCAGATCCGCACCGGGACCGATCCCCGCAAAGAATGGAATATATTCGATCAGAACGATGATCATCACACCCCCTGCCATGAGCAGGAAATTCACGAACCAGTTTCCGATGAAACCGACTAAGCCCTTGCGATACAGAGACTTTGTCCTGAGATCGCGCATGATCTTGGAGTTGTTCAGATAATAGAACAGAGCGAAGAACGGGATATAGACCAGGAATTGCAGGAAACGCATCATATTGAACGGCTTGAAGAAAGGCCAGATGTAACGCAGATCCAGATCGAAGACCATACAATAGACCAGATCGATCACATAGACATAAGCGATCATCACACATGCCAGTAACAGCGACTTGAGGAATACACCGAACTGGAACTTCTCATTTTCGATCCCCTTCTTCTTATTTTTGTTTCTGGTGATAAAACTTGTCACTAACATCACGATGATAAGAAGCAGATACCAGCCTAAGAAACCATTGCCTACCGTCATGCGGAACACCGATTCCGGAAGAGGCAATAGCGCATGACCAAGCTGTGTCATGAACGGGAAAGTCGCACCGGACAGCAAAACTGTGATCAAAGCTCCCTTCCTCAAACCCTTCTTATCCAACATCGTATCTTCAGAAGGAAGCGGCTGTCTCACATCCGCAAAGAAAGGTATCTCCAAAAGATATGCCATCAAAGGGAACAGACTCGTCAGTATCGTTAACATCGCCCCAAGCACCAAAGTTTCCTTTTTGTTGGCAACGATATTATCGTAGGGGATATCCACAGGCAGATCGATCGCCTTATCGAACCACTCCAAAGCGACCGCCAGACCGTGTTCATGATGAGTCGTGAGACGATGATTCGTATTCAACAGTTCCATTCTTCTGGCCGTCCCATCGGAAAAGTTTCCGTAAGTGGTGTTCCACTTCGCATTTTCTGCATCCGTTTTCAGGAAAGATGTTCGAAGATCGGACTTCAGAAGTTTGTCATCCACGACTCGCTGATAATCTCTGAAATAAGAAAACTCATCGTATTTTGCCTGCAGAAGAAGGACATTGTTGAAAGAGATGTTTTTTGAATCGTAGACACTGTCGGTAAACAGCTCTCCGCACTGCAACACGATCGCCTTCGGAGCGATGGGCATATTCGCATGATTGGCTGCCACCGTCCAGGAAGACCAGGTCCCCATCGAATGTCCGCTCACCGCCATACGCGTGTTATCCACATAATCAAGCCCCGCCAGGAAGTCGTAAGCCAGACTTCCGCCACAGGAAGAATCCAGTATCGCATTGCCATGATCATCCTTGGAATAGTGATCGTTGAAGAAAGACAGATTGGAGAAATTCATCAGGACCCGGTAACGCTTGGAACCGCTGATCTGTTTGAACGTCCCATCCTCAACAGAATCATTGCCATAATTGACCTTGACCACATGATCCACATAGCCTCTTTTCAGAAGCCCTGAAGAAGTGTAGCCGTGTCCGTATTCATCCGGACAAAGCACGACCGCACCTCTTCGGGCAAGTTCGATCGCATATGCCGCACAAGTCTCATGGTCATTCTGATAGCCATGCAGAAGAAGTACCGCCGGAGCCTTTTCTTCCGCGCTGGCACTGACAGGCTTGTACAGCTTATAGGCGATGTGATCCTCCCCAAGAGCGATCTGTCCGTCGATGATCTCCACCAGACCGTGATCGCCCTGTATCCTGTCCGCCAGCATCATAAAAACGGAAGCCAATGCGATCAGACATATACACAAAAGCAGAAAGATGTTTTTCTTTTTCATGTTTTTCTCCCGATTATATATGAATATCTTTATCTCAATTAGTACGATTAAATTGTACCATTATCAATCCCTCATTTGGGTTGATCGTGGTTTCTTCGTTTTGTGTAAGATGAGGGTGTGACTT
>CADBND010000245.1 GCA_902795875.1 uncultured Erysipelotrichaceae bacterium | reverse complement strand
TATCCGCTATCGGTGGTGCCGTACCGGCTGATGCAACTTCAGCAAGTATCATCGCAGTAGCATTCACCATCCTCAATGGTGCTACGCAGGAAGCAGGTCTCGCGATCGCGATGCCGATCGGCGCAGTCATGTCAAGCTTCGGAGCTCTGGAAATGGCTCTGGTCGCAGCACCGCTTGTCCCTTATTGGGAAAAACTTGCGCAGGAAGACATGAACAAGTTCTGTATCCAGAACTACATCTTCTCCGCACTGTATCAGCTTGTCCCGACCGTCGTCATGTTCATCGCCGTTGCCTACGGTGTCGAAGGTCTGAACAACTTCCTGAACATCCTTCCGGGCTGGGTCATGACCGGTCTCAATGCCGCTTCCGGCATGATGACTGCCGTCGGTTTCGCGATCCTGACCTCAATGATCTGGGACGGAGAAGTCGGTATCTTCTTCTTCGTAGGTTATGTTCTGGCAGCTTATCTGCATCTTGATACGCTTGCGATCGCCATCCTGGCAGCCGCTATCGCGATCACGATGTTCTTCTCCAACAAGAAACTGATCGACCTTAAGAACGAACTGACAGCTAAAGGTGTCGAAAGCAAAGATGAGGAGGATTTCTTCTAATATGGCAAAGACTACATATACACCGGAAGAACAGGCGATCCTTCGCAAGATCTTCTTCCGTTCTCACAGATGCTTCATGATGTTCTCCATGGCCAAGATGGAAGCCAACTGCTTCACTATGTGTATGCAGCCGGTCATCGAGTCCCTCTATCCGGATGACAGAGAGGAACAGAGAAGATCCTATCTGCGTCATCAGGCATTCTTCAACACACACACCAGCCCGTTCACCTTCATCGCCGGTCTTACCTACGCGATGGAAAAGGAAAGAAAAGCCGGAAAAGTCGATGAAGCTACGATCGACAACGTCAAGGCCGCCCTTATGGGACCGACTGCCGGTATGTTCGACTCCTTCTGGTTCAACGCTGTACGTGTCATCTCCGCCGGTATCGCTATCGGTCTGTGCTCACAGGGCAACTTCTTAGGAACGATCCTGTTTGTACTGCTCTATGGTGTCACACAGTCAGTTGCGAAATGGTATCTCTTACAGGCAGGTTACAATCTCGGTACCTCCTTCATCGATACCGTATTCAATTCCGGACTTGTCAACGTATTGACGAAATGTGCATCCGTCGTCGGTCTTACGATGGTCGGTGCCATGACCGCCAACATGGTCTCCGTTCCTTTGAACTGGGTCATCAACACGACCGGTAAAGAAGGCGGTGAAGTTGTCGTCAGCGACATCATCAACTCCATCTTCCCGGGTCTCTTAGGCGTCGTACTGCTCTTCGTCCTGGTCAGACTGATCAAGAAAGGCTACAGACCCACTCAGCTCATCGCCGGCATCTTCGCACTTGCCCTGGTCGGAGCTCTCTTAGGAATCTTCTAAAAGATCCTCTACGGAGACGGGATACTCTCCCGCCTCCGTTTTTTCTTAGGATCCTTCAACCGTTTGAAGGATCGCAAGAAGAAATATTTGATAACTATGACAGAAAGGTGGAATACTATGGTCACAATGCTTGATTGCATCAGAAGAAGTCAGCCTGTAGCACATAAGATACTGGACGGCGCAAAAGAAAACACCGAAGCACTCAAAAAAGTCGTGAAAGATCCCGCAAAGATCGAAGAGATCTTCCTCATCGGATCGGGATCGAGCTACAACGCATCTCTCGCGGAAACACCCTTTATCGAAGAAGTCAGCGGGCTGCAGGTCTTCCCGATGCTGCCCAATCCCTTTATGAAAAAGAAGGTATACAACAAAAATGCCCTCTACATCTTCGTCTCGCAAAGCGGAACTTCCTCCCTTGTAAAGCAGCAGATTATCAAGATGAAAAAAATGGGCTGTCCCACGATTGCCGTCACCGACGACGAAGATTCCCCGATCGCCAAAGAAGCCGATCTGAACATCTCCATTCAGGTAGGCGGGGAAGAATACGGTTACCGTACCGTCGGCTTCAGTGCTACTGCACTGACATTGCAGATGATCGCCATGCGCATCGGTCTTGAAAACAAGACGATCGACGAAAAGACCTTCGAAGCATTGATCGAAGAAGGCCATAAAGCTGCCGATCATTTACCTGCGATCATTGAAGATGGTCTTTCCTGGTTCGAAAGAAACAAAGAAGATCTCAGAACATTAAGAGCACTGATGTATTTCGGTGGCGGTGAATTCTACGGTATCGCCATCGAAGGAGCATTGAAGCTCATGGAAACACCGAAGAAATATCTGGCATTCGGCTACGAAGCGGAAGACGGCATACACGGTCCCTGCTACGCATTCGGAAAAGATGACGCCATCCTGTTTCTGAACGACGGTGAAAACGACAACGAATACGCCCAAAGCATGGTCCGCTTCTCCAAGGAAGAACTCGGAAGAGGCTACATGTTCGGACCACAGGTACAGGATGAAAGAGATCTCAAGATCGTCCCTGTAAGCAGACACTTCCGCGTTCTGGAATATGTCGCACCCTTACAGATCATCGCCTACGAAATGGCCTTACTCAACGACGTTGCCGTTCTGCCTCTTACGATACGTGTCCCGCACGTATCGACAAAATACTTCCAGACCCACAACGGCTGATCCCTTTAAAACTATTATCGACGCATCATACTCTGATGGACCCTGTATAAGGATCCGGTGATCCCATTCAAAGGATTTGCCGGTCCCCCGTTTTGGTAAGATGTGATAGCGGACAAAGTTCCGCTTTTATTCTGGATCTTCATACACTCAATACCGAAATCTGTATAATTGAGAATATATGGAAGAATACTATTTCAAGATGAATGACAACGAGACCTATACCATCATGGGATATAGGGGTGACCTCAAAGAGATCGAAATACCATCGACCTATGCGGGAAAACCGGTAACGATCCTTTTCGATTCCCTCTTCAAGGGACACGACGAAATAATCCACGTCACCATTCCCAAAGGGATCGAAGACATCGGTGGTTTCTTATTTGATGGCTGCAATCATCTAAAAAAGATCGACCTTCCCGAAGGCCTCAAAAACATCTGGCAGTATGCCTTTGTCCGTACAGCAATCGAAGAGATCATCCTGCCCGATACGCTTTCAACGATCCCGCCTTTTTCCTTCAAGGACTGCAAAAAACTGAAGACTGTCGTCTGCGGAAAAGGACTGAAAAAGATACACGGTCTCGCCTTTCAGGGATGTGAAAACCTGCAGATTGTATTTTCCTATCCGGATATCATGATCGAAGAAAACGCTTTTGATCATCCCGTTACGATCAAAACGATTCAACAGTAAAACTTAAAAAGCATTGCGGATCATCCCGCAATGCTTTTATTGAATATCAATATGATAGATCAGCGCATCCTCGGCTTCCACTCCTGCCAGCTGAGAAAGAGCTTTTTTATAAGCATTCAGCTGTTCCCTGTAATGGTCGGAAAGCCCGACATCACTCTTATTGGTCTTCCAGTCGATGATATGCGTCTTGCCATCCTTCACATAGACTAAGTCGATGATCCCGTTCCAGACCGTATCCTTTTCCCGGTAAGTGAACGGTACTTCCGAATATTTCTCTTCCGCCTTCAGGATCTCAGGAAGGATGTCCTCCATCGCTCCGTTTCTCTGCGGGAAACCACCCTGATGCATCTTCTCATAGACCCTGTTCAGAGTTCTGCGGAAACTTTCTTCATAGTCCTTCATTTCCGGCATAAGATATTCGGCCATAATGTTCTCCACAGCTTTCGACTTATCCAGTCTGTCCTCAGACATGATGATCATCTCCATCAGCCTGTGCACCATCGTACCGATCATCGTGGAATAAGTCTCGCCATTTGTTTCATCTACACCTTCCCGTTCCGGACCGTCTTCCTCGATCTTCGAGAACGACATCAATGTACTCGGACTGGCGTTGGTGTATGTCGGATCATTTGTGATCTCTACAGTCTCACATTCTTCATAAAGATCTTTCGCCCGTACCTCATCTGCTTCGGGAACGGTATATTCCTCATTCGTACCGATCAGCTCCAGTATGTTTTCGCTTTCCGGTATCTTTTCCAGAAGCGGTTTCCATCTGCTTTTCGCATCAAAGAGGTTTCCTTTTGAAGAGAGCTGCTTTGCCCTGTTCACAATGAGCACGTTCCTCGCCCTTGTCGCTGCGACATAGATCAGCCGGTCGCCTTCCTTTTTCAGGCTCTCCTTTTCCGCATCCTTTTCTTCCGGATACTGTAAAGTTTCGATCAAGGGACTCATACGTCCGTTGTCAAGCCTCTCACCGATCGTAATGATATAACCTTTCGGGTTTTCGCCTTCTTCGGAATAATCCACCCGGATATCGCCGGAATAAGCTGCGGTAGAAGACCGTGCCAATATAACGATCGGAGCCTCCAAGCCCTTGACCTTATGCAGGTTGGCAATATGGACGACATCTTCATCTTCCTTGAGACTCAGACATCTCTCAATACCCGATTCCCCACTCAGCAATTCTTCCAGATAAGAAACTGCATCGGAATAGGTCACGATATTTCCGCTTGTCTGCTGGCCTCTGAGCAGTTCCAGGACAAAATATACGACCTCCATGCCGTCACTTGGCACATAACGGTAGATCTCATAAGTATCAATGATCTCTTCGAAAAGAGAAGATGGAGTAAGTCCGATACTCTTCCTCGCTGTCGCAGAAAGTTTTTGTAAAGCGGCTTCGATCCCCTCATCTTCATATTCTCCATAGGGATCCAGAGAGATCGTCTTCCCTTCATTCTTATAGGAAGCAAGATCGTTTTCATTGAAACCGAAAAGCGGACCATAGAGACAATCCACCAGAGAGATCGCATCAAGAGAAGTGACAGTCTTATAAACAGAAACGATCGCCTTCAAAGCTTCACATTCTTCAAATAAGACCTTTCCCTCGACCTTTACAGGGATCTTCTCCTTTCCGAAACGGGAGATACATCCCGCGATCGGTTTCTTACTGGCGAAGATGATCATGAAATCACGATAAGAGATCTTCCTCAGTTTTCCGAAATCCTCTTTGTTTCGATCCGTCTCCAGCAGAAGATGATCCTTGTTTCCCACAAGAGCCTTGATCACATTCACGAGTTGATCCTGATCGCTCATCTCCGGATGATCCTTCAAAGCCTGACCGCCGTACGTCACATAGAAATAGACACCGTCGAATTCTCCATCGATCTGTTTGGAAGCGATGTTCTCGATATCCTTATAGGCACTCTGGTCGGCGCTGTCCTCCGGCATCATCTGTTCAAAACGGTCATTGAAGTAATTCTTCAGAACGTTCTTCGAACGGAAATTGTTGACCAGATCCACGACCTTCCCGACACCGTTTTGAAACAGTTCCCGTATCTGTATGTAAGAAGAGACATCCGCATTCCTAAAACGATAGATGGACTGTTTGGGATCACCTACGATAAATAAAGAACCGGGTCTTGGCTTGCATTTACGCCACTCAGAGACTGTCGGATCTTCCGCAGCCAGATGGAAGAACACTTCCGCCTGCATCGGATTGGTATCCTGGAATTCATCGATCATAAAGTAGCTGTGCCGGTGATAGATATGATCAATCAGCTTTCCTCCCCCTTCTTGCGCATCTTTCTGCAACATATTTCTCAGATAGAAAAGGTAATCAAAATAAGTCAGCTTGCCGGCTTTACGCATCTTCTCTTCCAGATAGGGAATGCAATCCAGAAGGAAAGAAAGCGTCTTGTAATATTTGTATTCCCTCATCTTGCCGATCAGACAACTAGATGAATCCTCGTCGGCAATATTCAGCACCGTCTGTCCATCCTGTTCCCGGACGAACTTCTCTTTCTCGATCCCCAGTTGCGCAGGTGTCGCATCGTAAGAAAGAGAAGCGATATTCTTTAGCGCAGATTGCACACCGGAATAGTTGTAGTGCCATCCTCTGTGCAATTTGATATCCGCATCCCGATAGATATCCATCTGTTCCTCTTGCGTCTTATCCTTGATGAACAGATGCAGTTTCGAAAGATCCTTATCAAAACTGTCGAGGATCTTTATCAAAGACTCTCTGTCTTCTTTCAGGAAACGGAAAGGACTTTCATCGGATCCTTTTTTGAATGCGAAACGGACATTCCTTCTGTCCATCACTTCCTTCACCAGTATGGAGAATCTCTCCTCCCCGTTATAGAAGAAGGAGGCAAAATATCCCGCTTCCTCTTTCAGTTTCTTTCCGAATCTTCCCTCCCTTGCATCGACATAGAAAGAGCGGTAGAGTTCCATTTCTTCCTTATCATCGATCAGGGTGCAATCGCCCGGTACGCCGGCCTCCATCGGATGTTCGGAAAGGATCATGTTGCAGAAGGCATCGATGGTGCCCATGAAACACAGATCGATATTCTCCAGAGCCTTCCGGCATCTTGCGGCCGACTCTTCTGTCGGCATCGGTAAACCGTATCCCGGATAAGAATAGTCCTTTGAGACCTTTCCCCGTTCGATCAGTTTCTTCTGAAAACGCTCATAGAATTCATTGGCAGCCGCCTTGGTGAAAGTGATGGTACAGATCTTCTCCACCGGAAGACCCCTCTCCACCATCGCCGTCATCCTCTCCACCAGCATCGTCGTTTTGCCCGAACCCGCTCCGGCCTCCACAAAAAGATTCGAATCGATATCATTTATGATCAAAGATCTCGCATCGCTGTCATTCATCTTCCGCATTCCTCCCTGATCATTCCTTTTCCTCTTCCGTAATGACCTTTCCGCAGATCGCCCCGTACTTGCAATACTTGCATCTGTCTTTCTCTTCAGCCGGGCTCATCGGTCCGATCCCGAAATCGCCTGTCTCCACGCATCTTCTGAACTCTTTCAGTTTTTCATCAAGCCGCTTCTTTATCTCATCATCGTACTTGCAGGTGATAAGGCCGTTGTAGACATTTCCTCTCAGCATCCTGTATTCGCAATGATCCACCTGTAGTCCCATCGTCTTTTCCACGATATAGGCATAGATCACGACCTGCAGACAGGAATCGATGTCATCCTTGATATGCGCATTCAGATCCCGCTCCGTCTTAAAGTCGATGATCACAGCCTTGCCGTTTTCATCGATCTCCACCCGATCGGGAAATCCGTGGATCCTGACTCCGGAACCTTCATGCAAAGCTTCCTTGTCTTCTTCCTTGAAAGCCACCTTGCGCTTGAATCTCTCATCCATGCGCCAGCCGGTATCCATCATCTCAAGAAACTGTTCCTTCTCTTCAAAAGCCTTGTCCCGTACCAACGGAACGGAAATATCCAGATATTCATCAAACACCGTTCCACATAGATCCAGGAAATCTTCTCTGCGAGCAGGATGTTCCGAAAGATATTCCATCAATGAATGGACCAAAGTCCCCAGTTCCGTAGCCGAGATCAGTGCATAAGGATCGTAATCATCCGGCTGCGGGATATAAAGGATATTCTGATAGAAATACTGCTTCTTACAATTGAAGAAAGTATTGAGCTGCGAAGGAGAATACCTTCTCAGCTTGAAACCCTCTTTTTCTGTATTTGTGCTTTCCTTGCTTTCATAAAGGATCGCATCGCCCCTGTTATAGGCCTCCCCGATCTTTCTGCCGATGGAAAGCTTCGGCTCAAAATAGCTGGTCTTGACTATCGCATCGTTCAGATCGCTCAACTGCTTGTCATCGCCATTCTCCATCCGGAACAGTTCAAACAGAAGGCTGGACGCGTTATTGGCCTTGAGCTCGGAAACATTGAGACCGGGATAGGAGATATGTATCTGATTTCCCAATGAAGAAGCCAAAGCGATCAGCTGAAACAGATCCTCTCTTCTTTTGAGAATCTTTCCTCTCGAAGTCAGAGACTCGTTTCCCAGATCCTCCAGATCGCAATCCAGAAGGAGCGGATCCTCCTTTGAAGGACCGGGATAGGAAGCTGAAGACAGACCGCAGACATAGAGCCTTCTTCGAAGCGCACAAGCCGCCTTTTCGATCGGACAGACATACAGATGCCCCGGCAAGGGAGACCTTCTGTATGTGTTCTTGCGCAAGATCGAAGAAATGATATCGCTGTCGATATTCACACCGATGTCTCTAATGGAAACGATCTCGTTGACGATCGTACGCAAGGCAGCCTGATCGAGCTGACGGTCACGGTCTTTCTCCATACGCAACAAAGAATATTTATTTAAGAAGTCTTCCATAGGCAAAGACAGCTCTTCCGCAATAACCTTGATGTCATCGAGATAAGTCCGCAATCTTTCATTGTCGCCCACTTCATCCCGTGCGACTGCCTTCACAAATCCGGAAACAAGTTCCCGGTTTTTCTCTCTGTCATTGCTCAGCCGCATGCGTGAAACTTTATCAAGAAGATATTCAAGGTCATTGTCTTTTGCCTTCAATAAGGAAACAAGAAGTTTCCGATCGAAACATGGACTGCAGATCATCCGCAAAAAAGAATCCCAGCCAAACCCGTCTTCATTCATCCAGCGGTCATAAAGCTTCAACAGTTTTCCCGGATAGGAATTCACCACAGCTACACCATCGGAAAAAGCGATCGGAATATCGTATTTCACTGCCAGATCATAAAAGATCTGTGCATAAGTCCTGTAATCGCTGCAGGCTATGACGCACTCATCAGCCTTTGCGTTTTCGAATGCATCCGCAACGATCATCGCTGCTTCATTGCCGGAACCGTAACAGTTTTTATAAGAATCGACATGGATCTTCTTTTCCTCTATACCGAAAAGATCGAAAAGAGAGATCTCCTTCGCCTTGCCACCCGAAAGGACATTCACAAGCTCAGCTTCCAGCGGCAGCAAAGGATACTCCTTCACATAGAATATCTCGCTGTCAAAGACCTGAGCCTGTCTTATCGCCTCCCGCATCAGCGAAATCGAATCATACAGATCCTCTTTCTCCAGAACATCCATGTATCGTTCATGTGCTTCATATAAAGCCTTATTCTTGGAAAGAAATCTTCCCTGATACAGTTTTTCCTTCAGTTCTTTTTTCTCATCTTTGACAATAAGCTTACGGATCGTATCCACTGTGCTGTTTATCTTTTTAAGATCACCCAGACGGCAGGTCCCGAAATACGGGATATCCTTCACGATATCAAAATAAAAAGCCGTCTCTTCCTTCAAAGAAACAAAACCTTTATCCACAGGACAGCCCTTCCTCATCAATGATTCTCTGGCCAGTTCCACCGGATCGAAGAAACGCGTATTGAAAACAGGCTTCCCATGATAGGCAAGTGTCTTGGCAATATCTGTCCTTCCCGGTATGACGATGATCCTTTCCTTCATTTTCCGATCCTCTTTTCTCTATTTTAACGTATCTGAACAGGATAAAAACACGATTGCTTATTCATACCTGTGACAAGACAGTGAAACCGGTATTTTTGTTTTTCAACAGACCGCTTATTCCCTCTTCATCTGATACTTCGATGATCAGGCAATCATTATTTAGAATCCGGCTGTTTGGAAGAACTCTTTTCCTGCTTTCTACATGATGTGAATAAGAAAAGAGGAGATCTTCAAATAATCATCGATTTCCCCTCTTTCCAGAAAAATGTATTGTTTTATATCTGTTTGATCTTGCTGTTCAACTTTTTATCAAAACTCACAACAGGTTCCCTGAACAGCTTCGCCCTGGCATAAAGCAGGCAATCTACATAGTCTAACGAAGTATTCTCATATGCGTCCAATGCTTCTTTAATGACAGGTTTATTCTCAATATCGATCTCTTTCAATAACGATCTTATGGAATCTGATATATCCTTCCTGTCAAGCTTATAGACCCCTTGCAAAACAGAAACAACTTCTGACAGAACTTCGCCGATCGTAAATGCACCGTCATTAATCGCCTGTTCAGTCACAGAAGCCTGGTCGGGAATATCGTCCAGTAAATAACGCAGTATAGCATTTGCATCCAGAAGTTTACTCATGTTTTGCGATCATCGCCTCCATAAATGCATCTTTCTCTTTTCTCCTTGATTCTTCCGAGGCATATTTAGAAAGGATCCCTCTTGCCGTTTTTCTGTTGACATCATAGTTTTTCGGGACAAACGGAAAACCATGTTCTTTTACGCTTTGTGCTGCAAAAATCCTTACTGCCTCTGCGAAAGAAGTACCAAGACTCCTGTATAGTTTTTCCGCCGCTTCTTTTGTTTCAACATCCATTCTGATCTGAAATACTGCTTCTTTAGCCATTATGATCGCTCCTTGTAATACAATTGTATTATTAGATAATACAGATGTCAATTACATGTCCGATCAAACAGCTGCGCAATTATCCGCAAATCAGAAGGCAGGATCTTTCATCCTATCTGTCCAAAAGAAAAAAGTACTCTCTATGGCATCGAATGAATATTGGGCCAGGCAAAAAACACGCCATCTATGATAAGATTCAATTGGAGGAAGCATATATGGCAGAAAAGAAACAGATCGCTCTGGCGATCCTTGAAATACTGAAGAAACACTCCGATGAAGACCACATCCTTTCTTTCAAACAGATCTCTTCCTATCTGGATCAGGAATACTCCATCACGATCGAAAGAAGGACCCTCTATGCCAACATATACATGCTGAAAGAATTCGGCTACGAGATCTCCGGCTTCGATGAAAACGGAAAGGGATACTATCTGAGCAAAAGACAGTTCGACAAAGCGGAAGTCCTGCTTCTGTGTAACGCGATCCACGCTTCCCATTTCATCTCTTCTAAACAATCCGACGATCTGATCGCTAAACTTCTCAAGACACAAAGCAGCTATCAGGCCAAGGAATTCTCCGACAAGGTGTATATGCCCAATCCTCTCAAAACACAAAACAAACAGCTGCTCTACACGATCGCCAACGTATCGGAAGCGATCCGTGACAATAAAAAACTGTCCTTCACCTATCTGCGCTACGACCAAAACAAACGTCTCACGCCCCGAAGGAAGCAGCCCTATATCGTCGAACCCCGCTACATCGTCTACGCCGATTCAAGAGCCTATATGATCGTCACATCAGACAATCATCCCGGCTTCATCCATTACCGTCTCGACCGCATCAAAGATGCGAAAGTCCTGAACGAACCTTCATCTGTCCTGCGCAATAAGGAAGATGCCTACGAGTATGCCCGCAACAAACTCTTCATGTATGCCGGACATTCCGGTATGGTCACTTTCCGATGCAAAGAGTCGGTACTCGACCAGATGATCGACCTCTTCGGACCGGAAACATCGATCCTGTCACAAGCTGACGGCACATTCCTCATCAACGTCAGGACCACCGACACCGGCGCCATCTTCCTCGCCCAGCAGTATATGGATGCGATCGAACTGCTCAAACCAGAAGAATTGCGCGACCGCTTCCTGAATATCCTGAAAGAAACTTATGACCGATACCAAAAACAAACTGCCTGAGCAGTTTGTTTTCATACATGCATCCTCTATCCTTTTGTCTTCCGAAACATGAAAGCCCGTACAACATTGATACCGATCCTGTATGGCAAAGGCCGTAATGCCTTATCGGCCTCCACCAGTTTCTCCCTGATTGGGATGGATTGCGGACAATGTGATTCACATTTTCCGCATTTGATACACTGGCTGACGAAGGAAGTATCCTTTCTTAGTGCCACCGCCTGCGCATACTGGAAACGTCCGTCGTGTTTCGATTCGGTATACATGCGATTATAGGCATTGAATGTTCCCGGGATATCGATCCCTCTTGGACAGGGCATACAATAACGACAGCCCGTGCAACCAACCTTCTCATTCGCCTTTATCTCTTCAATGATCTTTCCGATGAATTCTTTGTCACTCTCTTCCAGACAGGAAGGCAAAGAATCCGAGGCGATACGGCAGTTCTCCTTCACCATTTCCAGTGAATTCATCCCTGACAATACGACCGTCACGCTGTCCTGATCAAACAGCCATCTCAAACCCCATTCTGCAGCCGAATAGCCCTTCTCATTATCCCTGATCAGTTCCTTCGCCTTCTGTGGAAGCATATTGACGAGCTTCCCGCCCCGCAAAGGTTCCATGATCACGATCGGAATGCCATTTTCTTTTGCTGTCTCGACACCTTTTCTGCCGGCCTGCGCATTCTCGTCAAGGTAGTTGTACTGTACCTGCGCAAAATCCCAGTCATAGTCTTCCAGTATCTTGATGAACATCTCGCTGTTTCCGTGATAGGAAAAACCGATGTTGCGGATCTGTCCCTTTTCCTTCTTATCGGCGATCCAGTCTTCGATCCCCAGTTTCTTCAGCCTTTCCCATTGACCGATATCGGTCATGTGATGCATCAGATAATAATCCACATGGTCAGTCTTCAATCTGCGCAGTTCCTCATCGAAATAGCTGTCCAGAGCCTTCGCACTACCGATCATGTACTGGGGAAGCTTCGTCGCGATATTGACCTTGTCCCGTATCCCGTTTTTCTCCAGGATATTCCCCAAAGCGACCTCACTGCCCGGATAGACATAAGCCGTATCATAATAGTTCACGCCTAGCCGGTAAGCCTCCATGATCTCCTCTTCTGCCTTGTCCTGATCGATCTTCCCGTTCTTCGAAGTGAAACGCATGCAGCCATAACCTAAAGCTGAAAGTTCATTGCCATATCTGTCTTTTCTGTATTGCATAGTTGACCTCTTTATACCAGTATGACACAGTTTTCTCATTATTCTCTTTGACAGATGATCCTGTACCATTCAAAAAGCGAAGAAGCACACCTGCTTCATGGTCTATAATGAAAGAGAGGTTTAAATCATATGGAAAACAATACAATGTGGGCTTTGGTTAAAGAAAAGCCCGAACCGGGCATCTGGGCAAAAAGAGTCCCGATACCTGAAGTCGGATACAACGACGTCAAGATCAAGATCAAAAAGACCGCGATATGCGGAACGGACGTCCACATCTACCAGTGGAACAAGTGGGCACAGAAGACCATCGTACCCGGACTGACGATCGGACACGAATATGTCGGTGAAGTCGTCGAAGTCGGACAGGGTGCCAGAGGCTTCAACGTAGGCGACATCGTATCCGGAGAAGGACACATCACCTGCGGAAAATGCCGCAACTGTCTGGAAGGACACCGGGAAAACTGCCGGAACGCCAAAGGTGTCGGTGTCAACCGCAACGGTGCCTTCGCCGAATATCTGGTCATCCCCTATGTCAATGTCTGGAAGACCAGGAAAAACATACCGGAAGAACTCTATGCGATCTTCGATCCCTATGGCAACGCAACGCATACCGCCCTCACCTACGACGTGCTGGGTGAAGACGTCCTGATCACCGGTGCCGGACCGATCGGCTCCATGGCTGCTGCCATCGTCAAATTCTCCGGCGCAAGACATGTCGTCGTCACTGATTTCAACGATTACCGTCTGGATCTGGCTAAAACGATGGGCGCTACCCGTACCGTCAATCTCAAAAACGAGAAACTCGAAGACGTCATGAAGGAACTGGGCATGAGCGAAGGATTCGACGTAGGATTAGAAATGTCCGGCGCACCGGCTGCCCTCAACCAGATGGTCCACAATATGAAAAACGGCGGAAACATCGCCTTACTGGGACTTCTTCCCGACGATACGACAGTGGACATGGAAAAGATCATCTTCTCCGGACTCAACCTGAAAGGCATCTATGGCCGAAAGGTGTGGGACACCTGGTACAAGATGACCACGATGCTGGAAGCAGGACTCGATATCTCCAAGATCATCACACACAGATTCGATATCACGGATTACCAGAAAGGCTTCGATGCGATGCTTTCGGGAATGTCCGGAAAAGTCATCCTCGACTGGACGAATATAGATAAGGTGGAACAGTTATGAACAGAAACGAAGCATTGAAATATTACGCAGACACCGTAGAAGAAATAAAGGAAGCAGGCTTGTTCAAAGCGGAAGCACCTTTTGTCTCGGCACAAGGCGCCTACATCACCATGGAAAACGGGGAAAAGCTTCTCAACATGTGTGCCAATAACTATCTGGGTTTAGGCAATGATCCCCGGCTCATCGAAGCAGCCAAAAAGACCTATGATGAAAGAGGATACGGCCTGGCATCCGTACGTTTCATCTGCGGCACCCAGGACATCCACAAGACGCTGGAAAAGAAGATCTCCGACTTCCTCAAGACGGAAGACACGATCCTGTATTCATCCTGTTTCGACGCCAACGGCGGACTGTTTGAAACGCTTTTGACAGATCAGGACGCGATCATCTCCGATGAACTCAATCACGCCTCCATCATCGACGGTGTAAGGCTGTGCAAAGCCAAGAGATACCGCTACAAAAACAACGACATGGAAGATCTCAAAGCCAAACTCATCGAAGCCGATCAGAACGATGCCCGCATCAAAATGATCGCCACCGACGGTGTCTTCTCAATGGACGGCATCATCTGCAACCTGAAAGGGATCTGCGATCTGGCGGATGAATACGGAGCCCTGGTCATGGTCGATGATTCCCACGCTGTCGGCTTCGTCGGAAAGAACGGCAGGGGCACAGCGGAATACAACGGCGTCGAAGGCAGGGTCGACATCATCACCGGCACGCTGGGCAAGGCGCTCGGCGGTGCATC
>CADBND010000244.1 GCA_902795875.1 uncultured Erysipelotrichaceae bacterium | reverse complement strand
CCTGCCGAAAGATACGAAGCAGCTGCTCGCAAACTTTGAAGATGTACCGGAGAACCTGATCGAAGCGATCGTCGAATCCAACCGCACAAGAAAAGACTTCATTGCCGACAGAGTGCTCGACATTGCCGGAGCCTACGGAAACTCCGCGCAATACGACCGGAATAAAGAAAAGAAAGTCGTCGTCGGTGTCTACCGTCTCACGATGAAAGCCAATTCTGACAACTTCCGTCAATCCTCCATTCAAGGCGTCATGAAACGGATCAAAGCCAAAGGTGCGGAAGTGATCATTTTCGAACCTACCCTGAAAGATGGCGAGACCTTCTTCGGATCCAGAGTGGTAAACAACCTCAACAAATTCAAGAAGATGTCCAAAGCCATCATCGCCAACCGTTATGACAGCTGTCTGGACGATGTAAAAGAAAAGGTCTACACCAGAGACCTCTACCAAAGAGATTAGAAAGAAGCGCAAGCTTCTTTTTTTCATCTTTTATAATAGCAAAGACTCGTAAAGAGCCTGTAACAAAAGTAGACCCGGTCATCGACCGGATCAATAACATTCGCTGTTTAGAAATTCATCTCGTGTTTCTTGTCTCGCGACATCAAAGCGGCAACCGCACTCTTCGGATCGATATCGCCGTTTACGACAGCATTGACAGCCGTACAGATCGGCATCTCCACATCGTACTTCTTCATGAGCCGCATCGCCGCCGGCAGAGCATTGACGCCTTCGACGACCATCCCCACCTGTTTTACTGCCTCTTTGGGATCCACTCCCTGTCCTATCAGCATGCCACAGCGGTTGTTTCGTGAATGCATGGATGTAGCTGTGACGATTAGGTCTCCTACGCCGGCCAGTCCGGTGAACGTCTCCTGTTTGGCACCCATCGCCAGACCAAGTCTTGTCATCTCGACCATTCCTCTGGTGATGATGGCAGCCTTCGCATTATCCCCATTGCCCAGACCTGTCGAAATGCCGGAAGCCAGAGCGATGATATTTTTCAAAGCACCGCACAACTCGATCCCCAGAACATCGTCGTTGGTATAGACACGCATGCAGGTATTCATGAATACATCCTGGACCATCTTCGCAGCCTCTTCATCCTTGCAGGCAGAGACGATAGTCGTAGGCATATCCTTTGCGACCTCCTCGGCATGCGTCGGACCGGACAAGGCAACGATCTTCACATGATCGTGTTTCCCGTCATTCAGAACATCGCCGATCACCTGTGACATCGTGAAAAGCGTATCGGGCTCAATGCCTTTCGCCACATCGACGATGACCTGTCCATCCGGAATATAAGGTGCAGCCTTTTGTGCAGTTGAACGGACATATACGGAAGGGACCGCAAAAAGAAGGATCTGTTTGTCTTTACAGACTTCTTCGACATCCTTGGTGAAAACGATGCTTTGCGGGATCACCATTCCCGGCAGATTCTTATGTGTCCTGTTTTTATCAAGTTCATCGATCTCGCTTTCGATCGCCGACCATACCGTGACATCATATTCATCATTCGCCAGCATCCTTGCCAGAGCCATGCCCCATGTACCGGCACCCAATACACCTATTCTCATTTTTATACCCTCTTCTATATTTCAATTATAAGCCACCAAAAAAGGAACTTGCGTTCCTTATTTGAACTGTTTCAGGAAATGTTCCAGTCTTTCGATCGCGATCTTGATCTGTTCCATCGAATAGGCATAGGAGATACGCACATAGCCTTCTCCCGCATCGCCGAACGCATTGCCCGGCACCAGAGCGAGATTTTCTTCCTCGAGCAGCTTCTCACAGAACTCCTCGCAGCCCATCTTGCTGATCGCGATGGAAGGAAAAACATAGAAGGCACCCTGTGGCATATGTGTTTTGAGACCGATACGGTTGAGTTCCTTTACGATGTAGTTTCTTCTCTGCTTGAAACTTATGAACATCTCTTCAATATCTCTGTCACCGTTCTTGGCTGCCTCGATCGCCGCGTACTGGCTGGGTGTCGTAGCACACATGATCATGTACTGATGAATCTTCAAAGCCATTGCTATGAGATCCTTGTGCGCCAGGATGTAACCGACACGGTATCCGGTCATCGAATAGGCCTTGGAGAAACCGTTTATGACGATGACCCGGTCCTTAATCTCATCGAAGGAAGCGATGGAACAGTGTTTTCCTTCATAAGTGAGCTCCGCGTAGATCTCATCCGTGACCGCAAAGATCCCGTTTTCCTTCAGTATGGGAACGATCTTGCTGTAATCGTCATGCGTCATGATCCCGCCCGTAGGATTGCCCGGGAAGTTCAGTATAACAGCTTTTGTTTTGGCACTGACCGCTTTTTTCAAAGCCTCCGGTGTAAGCTTGAATTCATCTTCTTCCTTTAACGGAACCTCCACGACCTTTCCCCCGGCAAGCTCAATGATCGCCGCATAAGCGACATAGGCCGGAGTAGGCAGGATCACTTCGTCCCCTTCCTTTATCAGAGTACGTAACACGATATCGATCGCTTCAGAACCGCCGACTGTGACGATGCAGTTCTTATCAGGATCGTAGGAAACACCGAAACGGCGTTTATAGTAGTTGCATATCTCTTTACGCAGATCGTAAAGACCCATGTTTCCGGTATAGAAGGTACGTCCCTTCTCGATCGCATGGATCGCCTCTTCCCGGATGTGCCAGGGAGTGATGAAATCAGGCTCGCCCACGCCCAAAGAGACGACACCCTTTCTTGTCGCTGCAAGATCGAAGAATTTCCGTATTCCGCTGGGCTTGAGATAGCGGACGGTGTTATTTATCTCATCATCAAAGATCATGGGGTGACAAGCAGCCTTTCTCCGTCTTCCTTCTCATCCGAAAACATGAAGCCGTTATTTTTGTATTCTTTCAAAATGAACATCGTCTCCGTGCCGTTTACCCCTTCTGTCGGAGCAAGCTTATGGGCAACGAAGCTTGATATCTCACGCATGTTTGCGGCATTCACCACCAGCATGAATTCGGCCTTGCCTGATATCAGAGACAGTGATTCCACCTCCGGATATCTGGCGATACGCATGGCCAGCTTATCATATCCGGAATCCCTCTCCGGAACGCAATTCACAAAGATGATCGCTTTGGAGATCTCCACATCGGCTCTTTCCCAGTTGATGATCGTATGGTAACCGGCAATGACCTGATCCTTCTCGTACACTTCGATCTGTTTGGCCAGTTCATTCTCATTTTCACTCAAAAGGCCGGCCAGATCCTTTACATCGTAACGGGCATTCTTTTCCAGCAGTTTAAGCAGTTCGTTCATAATGTTTTCCTCGTTTATAGTCTCCATTCTAGCATCATAAGACTCTCTTTACAAAAAAGGCATAGATCCCTATGCCTGTTTCTCTTCCTTGTTTTTGAAAACGAAGATCTTCGAAATGAAGTAATTGAGTATGGCCGTCACCGGTATCAGGATCAGCTTGACGATCTTGATGTCGAAACCCAGCACATCCACAAACAATAATACGCTCACCGTTTCCACGCCAAGTGTGAAGATCCTTGCGGAAGCGAATTTCAACAGTTCATTGATGAAACTGTTGTTGGTGCGGTCGAAATAGAAATAACGGAACAGGATAAACGAGATCAGAGTGGAAAGCACCCAGGCCAGGATGTTGGCCAGCGTTCCGTACATCTTGAACGTTTCCGTAAATACGATCGTGAAGATGTAATTGGAAACCGTCGAGATGAATCCCAGGAAACAATAGATCCAGAAAGCCTTCTTCCATTCATAGAGAGGCTTTACGATCCTTATGATCGGTAAAGAGACGATCCAATCGAAGACCGCAAACTGCGGTTTGTTGTTGACATCAATATTCTGTTTTTCTTCCATCAGTATAATTCCTTTATCTTTCCTGCCAGTCCATCGACGATCCTGTAAGGAACGCTGCATAATGCTACCCGAATGCCCTTATTGACCTTGATCGTATAGATACGGGCATTGAGCAGTCTTTGATGGAAAGCATCCCGTGACGCATTATCTTTCATTCTGATCGTCACAAAGAAACCATCGGCAGACTCATACAATTCTAACCCACATTCTCTCGCTTGTCTAACAAAAAGTGCCGTTCTTTTCTTCAGCATCTCTTTTGCCGCCTGCAGTTCCGCAAAATATTCTTCACGGTGTTCCTTCAGAACACGTGCGACATTGACCATGCCGGCATTGTTCAGATTCGACCAGGTCGCACGCGCACAGCGGGAACACAGATTGAGATAATGATCGAGGAATTCCGCATCGTTGTTTATGGCAACCAGTGCACCGAGCCTTTGTCCGTAGTAAGAGAAAGCCTTTGAACAGGAAGCTGCCAGAAGCACCAGCACATTGTCGTTGATCTTATCGAAAAGCCTGAAGTAAGCTTTCGGATCCCCATTGGCATAATCGATATAGGCGATATCGCAAAGTAGGATCACTTCTTTGTCAAGGCTGTTCAGTTTGCCAATGATCTTCTCCCACTGCTCGAAGGTATACGCATGACCCAGAGGATTCTCACAAGGAGAATTGACGATCAGAAAGACCTTTTCCTTCACTGAATCGATCTTTTCAAAAAGATCGTCGAGATCATAGACATCATAAGTCAGAGGGATCAGACCGTTCTCATCGGCGATGACCTTGTAGTTGCCCCAGGAAATAGCCGGATAAATGATGTGATCTCCCTGTTCCAGACACGTCGCGATCGCCGTATAGATGCCGCCCGTTCCTCCGGCTGTCGCCATCGCCACATGGTGATTCTTCACTCGCGATTCCAGGATGAAATCACTCACCAGATCGATGTAATCGGGATTGCCGGCGGGGGAAGCGGCATACGCAGCTTTTTGCGCAGCGCTGATCTCTTTCTCGGAATCAAAGACACATTTATAGGTATACAGTTTCCCTTCTTCATCATACAGACAGCCAGCCGTCGCATTGATCCCTTCCTTGTCCGCCTTGGCTGCCTGTGAAACGGAAAAGATATTGTCCACATAGCGGTCCGTATTCTCGTTTTTACGCACAAACTTCATTTTCCAATCTCCTTAGTACTTCATCTATCCTCTGCCTGCAAGATCGCTACAGCGGTCGCAAACAGTCTTTCATGTGAGATCGATACCAGGATATCGTAATCCTTGTACCGTATGACAGGTCTTCCCTTGTCATCATTTTCAATATTCAGATCCTTCATTACAGGAACCTCATAGCCACTGAGACACTTGATGATCGCTTCCTTAGCCGCAAAACGACCCGCAACGAAACCGATCTTCCTCTCATCTGAAAAGGAGGAAGCCTTTTCAAATTCTTCTTCACTCAGGATCTTCCTCATAAAAGGATCGGAAATCGCCTTCCGGACTCTTTCGATCTCAATGATGTCTGTTCCGATACCCTTGATCATTTGTATAGTTTCTTCAGATCCCTCGTCCGTTTGTTTTTCTTCAGTTCCTCATAGACCGCCTTGAGCTGCTGCTCATAGCGGTTGGACGCAAAACGCTCCAGCAGATCAAGATCATCCAATTCTTTCGGCAGATAGGCGATCTTATGGAAACAGTCATAACGTTCATAGGAGTACTGTTCGTCTTTATCCAATCCGACAGGTGTAAATTTCAGATAACCCGGGATCTCATATGCCATGCCGGAAGCCACTTCGTTGGCCTTATATACCGCATCGACCGCTGTTCTTGATTTAGGTGAAAGACATAAGTCGATGACCTGAACGCCAAGCGGAATGATCGCCTCGGGAAAGCCCACGTATTCCGCTGCCTGACAAGCCTCATAAGTCCTCGATACCAGTTGCGGATTGGCCAGTCCAATATCCTCATAGGCGATCACCAGCAATCTTCGGCAGATCGAAGTGACATCACCAGTCTGTCCCAGAAGCGCCAGGTAATAGATCGCCGCATTGGGATCAGAACCGCGGATAGATTTCTGAAAAGCCGAAAGAAGATCATAATAACCGTCATCCGAACCGAAAGAACGGTTATTCACGTTCTTACAGTTTTCCGCGACCGTCTCCCTTTTTATCCTGCCATCAGGAGAAAGGATAGCCGCGATCTCCAGCAGATTCAAAGCGAAACGGATATCCCCGTTGGCACTGTCACAGACCAGTTTCAAGGCATCCTCGTCGATCGTATACTTCCCATTCAGCCCCTCTTCTGCTTTCAAGGCATTTTCGATCCCCTTCCGTATGTCTTCATCCGTCAGAGGCTTGAACGCAAAAAGATGACAACGGGAACGGATCGCCGGATTGATCGAATGATAAGGATTGGCTGTCGTTGCCCCGATCAGGATGATCGAACCGTCCTCCACGTGCGGCAGAAGCAGATCCTGTTTATCCTTATTCAGACGATGGACCTCATCGCAGATCAGGATCAGCTGTCCCGACATCTTCGCTTCCACAAAGATCGCATCGAGATCCTTTTTGTTTCCCGTCACGGCATTGAACTGACGGTAAGGCTTCTTCAGCTCGTTTGCGATCACTCTGGCAAGTGTCGTCTTGCCGGTACCGGGCGGACCGTAGAAGATACAGGAAAAGATCGTATCCTGTTCGATGCAGCGGCGAATGACGCCGTTTTTTCCGACAAGATCTTCCTGTCCCAAGATATCGTTAAGTGTCCTTGGACGAAGTCTAAACGCCAGCGGCTGCTTCACGGTCGCTCCTCAACAGATCGATGACATCAAGAAGATCATATGTATGTAAGATCGCGTATCTTTTTTCTTCTTCTTCGATCAAAGCGAGATCCTCCACGATGATCAGCTTGCAGGCACCACGCATCGCTGCAACCGAGCCGTTATGTCCGTCTTCCAGTATCACCGCTTCCGATTTATCGACATCGAAATGGGCGATCGCCTTTAAAAAGATCTCAGGATCAGGCTTTCCGTTCACCACCTCGTCGCCGGTGATGATATAGTCGAAATAATCATAGATCCCGCTATTCTTCAAACAGGACAGGGTGTCCTCTCGATGCGTGGAAGTCGCGATCGCCATGAGATAGCCGTTCTCCTTACAGAAATCAAGAAGCTCTTTGGCACCCGGTCTTAGTGGAATGGCCTCGTTCCTGATCACATAATGATTCTTCTCTCTCAGAAGAGACATGTATCGGTCGATCGGGAAATCCTTTCCCATATGTTCCGCTGTCTTGCTTTCATAGATCCCCCAGTCGTTTCCCATCATGGAACGAAGAAAAGCTTCATCGATAGGATAGCCAAGCTCTTTGGAGATACGCATTCCGTTATAAAGGTATATTTGACGTTCACTGTCTAAAAGCAGTCCGTCCATATCAAAAACACATAATCTGATCATAACAATACTATTTTACATGGTTTGCAAAAGAAAAACTATGCAGTGCATAGTCTTCTCATTATCGTATCTTTGAATAAGCTACCACAACAAGTGAAGCCACCTTTGCGTTATTCAATGCGAGCTGGATATTGCTGGCGAAGGAATCCCCGCCGGTAAGATCCTTGATCGTCGCAAGTAAGAACGGTGTCGTAGCCTTGCCACGGATACCCTTTTCCTTAGCCATCTCAAGTGCCTTATCGATCGCCTTATCGATGACGGAATGATCCATGGACCATTCATGCGGGATCGGATTGCCAAGCAATATACCGCCATTTAAGCCGAGATCCCATTTCGTCTTCATGATCCGGGCAACTTCGTCCGCATCCTTTACCTTATAATCCACACCGTAACCGGAAGTCTCGCAATAGAAAGCCGGGAACTGATCTGTCTGATAACCCAATACCGGTACACCGAACGTCTCCAGATATTCCAATGTCAGACCGATATCCAGTATCGACTTGCATCCTGCCGATACGACACAGACATTGGTATGGGCAAATTCCTGCAGGTCGGCAGAAATGTCCATCGTCTCCTGTGCACCTCTGTGTACACCGCCGATACCGCCGGTAGCGAAGACACGGATGCCTGCTAAAGATGCGATCAGCATCGTTGTCGCGACCGTCGTCGCAGCTGTCTGTCCGGTACTCAGATATACCGCAACATCTCTTCTGGAAGCTTTCGCAACGTTGTCAGCACGGCACATGATCTCCAGTTCGTCCGCATTCAGACCGACCTTCAGCTTTCCGCCGATGATCGCTGTCGTAGCCGGAATGGCACCCTGACCGCGAACGACTTCCTCCACCTTGTGCGCGAAATCCAGATTCTCCGGATAAGGCATTCCATGTGAAAGGATCGTTGACTCCAAAGCCACGATCGGTGTTCCGTTTTCCAGCGCCTGTTTGATCTCAGGCGTGATCGATAAGTAATCCTGGTAATTCATTTTCTGTTCTCCTTTATAATCTGATCCAATAGATTGATCGACATTTTCTCATTTATCGTTGTCTCTGAACGAATTGCAGCGATCCCGGCAGCCAAGCCATAGATCATAGTCTCCTCGATATCCGAACCGGTCATCTGACCGTAGATCAGGGCGGCCATCAAGGCATCTCCCGCTCCGGAAGCATTGACCATCTTCTTTTCTTCTTTAAATTTCTTGTGGATCTTTCTTTCCTGATCCATATACAAGATACCATCTTTTCCTAAAGAGGTGACGATCTTTTTCAAACCGGAATCAAGAAGCGACTGACAAGCCTTCTCCACATCAGCCAGTGTATCGCACTTTCTGCCGCTGAGATTAGCCAGTTCGGTGCGATTGGGCTTGATGAGATCGAACCTGGATACGTAAGGCCGCAGTTTAAGTGCGAAGTTATCCGAGATCGGATCGATATACAAAGGTACTTTTCCTCTGCATAAAGAGATGACGGTCCGAATGGAATCCTCTGATAGAGAAGGATCTATGACAACTAGACCCGCTCCGGTGATGACCTTCTGTTTACTTAAAAGGAATTCAGGCGTGATCGATTCCAGGATCGACATATCACAGATCGCCAGATACATGTCGTTGTTTTCATCCTGTACCTGCATGAAGACACCAGAACTCTTGCCATGGATCAGACGTGAATCGGAAATATCGATCTGATTCTTCAGACAGTCTTCGGTAATGGCCTTGCCATAACTGTCATCGCCATAAGCCGTGATCAGCCTGGCCTTGCCTCCCAACAAGGCATAATTGGTGACGATATTATGCATGACACCGCCTACTGAAGAAACGATATCCGCCGGATGATCATAATGCGTACGTATCTTTATCCTCGATTTGCCATAGACATCCACATTAGCTGCACCGATGCCCAGGACATAAGATCCCTCGTTGACGATATAACCCTTGCCAAGCAGATAACCCTGTCTGACCAAAGAAGAAATATGGACAGCGACCGTACTTCTGGATATATGTAAAAGTTCTGCGATCCTGCTTTGTTCGATCGTCGGATCTTTCTTGATTATCTCCAGTATTTCTCTTTCCTTATTTGTCATATTATTGTTTAGTTAGATAAGCACATGTTTATTATAACACGGATATCTTCTATGGAAAATAAATCGAAAATAAGAGATAATATTCTTAATTAAAAAGGAGAGAGATAATGGCTAAATTTGTTTGTAAAGTATGTGGTTACGTCTACGAAGGTGATGTACCTCCTGCAGAATGTCCTGTATGCCACACAGGTGCACAGAACTTCGAAGAAGTAAAAGGTGAAATGAAACTTGCTGCCGAACACAAGTTCGGTGTATACGGTGCGACCGTCAAAAACAACCCCGATATCCCTGAAGCAGATAAGAAGTATATCTACGATCAGCTCGTATCCAACTTCAACGGTGAATGTTCTGAAGTCGGTATGTACCTGGCCATGTCCAGAGTCGCCTACAGAGAAGGCTATCCGGAAGCCGGCTTATACTGGGAGAAAGCTGCATTCGAAGAAGCTGAACATGCCGCAAAATTCGCTGAACTCTTAGGTTCCGACCTCGAAGCAAATATGACCGCTTCCACGAAAGACAACCTGAAATGGCGTGTCGATTGCGAATACGGTGCTACCGCCGGTAAGACGGAACTCGCTACCCTGGCCAAGAAATACAATCTTGATGCGATCCACGATACCGTTCACGAGATGGCAAGAGATGAGGCCAGACATGGCAAGGCACTCGAAGGCCTCCTGAACAGACTGTTCAAATAATAAAAAAAGAAAAGGAACGTTCTGTTCCTTTTCTTTCAAGGAGAAACAAGATGTCAAGAAAAGTAATACTCGATGTCGACACCGGATCAGATGATGCCTGTGCGGTGATGCTGGCATATCTGCACAAGGATATCGACCTTGTCGCTGTCTGCACCGTCAAAGGAAACCAGCCGCTTCCCTACACGACCGAAAACACATTGCGGATCCGGGAACTGCTCCATGCGGACTTCCCCGTATACAAGGGGTGTTCCGGTTCTTTAGTCAAGAATGTCGTCTATCCCCGCATCCCGCCTACCGCAAACGCCGATGCCTATGACGAAGAAGGAAACAAGATACACATTCATCAGGAACTGTTCGATCTTCCCGCTTCCGTAAGGAAAGAAGAAGATATGAATGCGGTCAATTTCTACATCGACTATCTGATGAATGCCAAAGAAAAAGTCACGATCGTACCCGTAGGACCTCTGACCAATCTGGCTGTCGCCCTGGTCATTGAACCGCGTATCGTCGAAAATATCGAAGAGATCGTCATCATGGGCGGAGGCTGGAATATCACCAACGCCACCCTGGCAGCCGAGTTCAACATCTACGATGACCCGGAAGCGGCACAAAGAGTCTTGCATTGTGGTGCCAGGATCACGATGGTACCGCTCGATGCGACGCACACCGCCTACATCTCGCAAGATGATGCCAACGAGTTGCGAAAGATCGGCACGCCGGCCTCATTATTTGCTGCCGACCTGATCGATCTGCGCATCAAAGTCCACGATTATGCCCAGCCCCTGGAAGTAGAACACACCTGTGCGCTGCACGATCCCTTATGCATCGCCTATCTGATCGATCCGCAAGTCCTTCAGGACGTCAAATTCTGCAATGTCGAAGTATCACTTGGCGGACTCACGGAAGGACAGACCTGTGTCGACCAGAGAGCCATACAGGAAAACCGCAACGTTCATTTCGCTTTCCGGGGCGATCATGAACGCTTCGCAAAGATCTTCATCGACGCCTTCAGATAAGAATATGGATATTGAAAAGCTTGATGAACGGGCCTTGTGCAAGCTCTTTGACCACACCCTATTAAAGCCCTATGCTACCAGGAAAGATTTCGAAAAACTGTGCGCACAAGCCAGAGAACATGGCTTCATGATGGTGGCGATCAATTCCGGACCGGTAGCTTTATGCAAGAAGCTCCTTGAAGGAAGCGATGTCCACGTCGGTGCGGCGATCTCCTTCCCGCTTGGAGCGATGTCCATTGCCTCCAAATGCGGTGAAACGCTCAATGCCATAAACGACGGAGCCGATGAGATCGACTATGTGATCAATATCGCCAAGGCAAAGGAACATGATTACGACTATATCAAAAAGGAAATGGAAGCGATCACTTCCCTGTGCAAAGAAAGAGGTGTTCTGATCAAAGTCATCTTTGAGAACTGCTATCTTGAAAAAGAAGAGATCAGACAGATCGCCCTCATCGCCAGAGACGTAGGCCCTGACTTCATCAAGACCTCTACGGGATTTGGCACGTCCGGTGCCACCGTCGAAGATGTAAGACTGATGAAACAGACTGTCGGTGACCGTGTCAAAGTCAAAGCGGCCGGAGGCATACGGGACTGGCCGACCTGTAAAGCGATGTTAGAAGCCGGAGCTGAAAGGATCGGCACATCCTCCTCATTACAGATACTCGAAGGATTCCAAAACGAAAGACGCGGTTAACGCGTCTTTTCTATAGGATGTACATCTTCATTCAAGGCTTCTTCCATATCCGTATCCGAGATATATCCGTTGTTTGCCATTGTAAGCAACACCCATTCCTGTCTGTTTTTCGCCAGATCATAACCGTCGGAAAGCTGATAGATAGCCGGTGCATTCGGGATCCCTGCTAAGATGGCTGCTTTGGCCAGACTCAGATCCGAACAATCCTCTCCATAATAGCCTCTACAGGCATCCCTGATCCCCCAATAGCCATCGCCATAGTAATTCATATTGGCATATAAGGCAAACAGTTCTTCCTTTGAGAAACACTCTTCCAGTTCCAGCATCAGGAAGATCTCCGCCATCTTCTCCTCGAGACCCTCCACATAGCCATCCAGATAAAGATTCTTGGCGATCTGTTCGGAGATGGTTGAACCGCCCTCGACCAGATCTCCCGCCACAAGATTATGATACACTGCCCGGGCCAGAGCGATCAGATCATAACCTCTGCGGGTAAAGAAACGCTTGTCTTCCACTGAGATCACCGCATTTACGAAATCAGGATCGATCTCTTCAAAATCCGCATATTCCTCTTTCGACCTGTAAGCCTCCACCGCCTTTTCCACAGGCAGAGTTTCCACCTCTCTCTTATAGCGGACGTAGCCTTGCGAAAGTAAAGTACCTGCCGCCACCAGTATCATCAGTAAAAGGACAGCGATGATGGTAAGCAGCTTTTTTCTCATTGCAGGTTCAGTCTCTTATCCAGTATGTACCAGGTCACGCCGGCATATACTGCTGACAAAGCGGCCGGAATGACATACCAGAGCGGTGAAATGAACAGTACATCATTGAAACTGTTGAAATCCCCATAGAAGCGTGTCGGCATGATCATACCTCTGATTATCGCCATCAGTAAGAAGAATAGAGCCGCCAGCAGTTTCTGATGTTTCTGGAACAGATGCGCAATGCTCAATGCCGCGAAACACAGGCAGATCCCGCAGATCAGTTCAACTCCCAAAAGCAGCAGCATCTGTAAGATCGAAAGATAGAAATTGAGATCGATACTGAAGATCATACGGAATACTTCCGCAATATCCTTTAAGGTACCTACTGTGAACGCATAGACCGCCAAGCAGATCGCCAGAGCAGCAATATTCATCAATGACCAGATGATCGCATTGATGACCTTGGCACCAATATGAGTCTGCGTATCGACGGGCAACGCAAAGGACAGATAGCCCTCGTCCTTCAATAAGCCCTTATAGAAACGTCCGACTACACATACCAATGTGATCATGAACGAACTTCCCAACAGGAAGAACAGCATGATCGTCGAGATCACGAAGATAAAACTGTCTTCCAGATTCAGTTTTATCAGCAGTGAGAATATGACCATCAGGCCTATCATCACCCCATATACCGGGAACAGGTTCTTAGCCAGTGCCTTGAAATCATACTTGATCAGTTTTCCTAACATCTGAATACCTCCCTGAAATACTCGTCGACACTCTTGCCGGTACTTTCCTTGAGTTCATCCACGCCCTGATGTAAGACGATTCTTCCCTCTTTCAGGAATACCGCCTCATCCAGTACGTTCTCCACATCCGCGATCAGGTGTGTCGAGATCAGCACCGTCGCATTCTCATCGTAATTCGAAATGATCGTACGCAGGATATAATCCCTCGCAGCCGGATCGACACCGGCGATCGGTTCATCCAGCAGATACAGTTTCGCATGTCTGGACATCGTCAGGATCAGCTGTACCTTTTCCTTCGTTCCCTTGGACATCTTCTTCATCGGCATATTCATATCGATATTCAACGAAGTCATCATCTCCACAGCCTTATCCTCATCGAAATCAGCGAAGAAATCCTTATACAGATCTAAGAGATCCCTGCCATTCATCCAGTCTGGCAGATAGTTCCTGTCCGGCAGATAAGAGACGATCGCCTTGGTGATCTCCGAAGGCTCCTCGCCACATATTGTGATCCTTCCCGCGCTTGGGACAAGCAGTCTCGATGCCAGCTTGATCAGCGTCGTTTTACCGGAACCGTTCGGTCCAAGCAAGCCTACGATCTTGCCCTCCTCAAGACTGAGATCGACATCATCCAATGCCCGTATATTGCCATAATCCTTGCTGAGGCTTTCGCATACCAGCGTTTTCATCTATTTTCCCTCCCAGTTTTTTACCGCATCAACGATATCCTTATCGTCCATGCCCAGATCTCTCAGATGAACATACATTTCCCTTATATATTCATTGCTGAGGTCTTTTCGCAATTCCCTTATCTTATCTTCATCCACGCTCACGAAACGACCTGAAGTCCTCTCGCTTTGAACCAGACCCTGTCTCTCCAGTTCCGCATAGGCCCGCTGCACCGTATTGGGATTGACACCGGCATCCATCGCCAGTTCCCGTACGGCAGGCAAACGGTCTGAACCTTTGTATCTTCCGGAAACGATATCGGTCTTGATCCCTTCGATGATCTGAAGATAGATAGGCACATCATCAGAAAATTTCCAGTTCATACTCTTTTCCCTTCTGTTGTATTAATACATTAATACAATAATACATTAATACAAGATCTGTCAACATCTTCCCATGAAAAAACTGCATTTTCTGCAGTTTCTTATCTTTTTTGGAAAAACCTATTCCATCGGGAAACGGTATGTCTTACATATTGCCATCTTTCCTGACACTGACCCACAAACCGTTATCCTTTTTTACCAGTTCATATTCTTTAACGATCGGATCCCTGTCTCCCACGATACAATAATCGCAGCACTCGCCTGTACAACATGTCCCCTCACGGATCAATACCGCATGAAGCTTGGCCATAGCCATATGATCACAATTGCACATAACGGGAAGCACATTCTCCATGTGATGACGTTTCGCAAATTCTGCATTCGGACATTGACTGAAACTGTAGCGGATGATCCCTTTCTCCTCGTCGTACTCATAAGCACCCATACGAAAGGAAGCAGGGAACTTTCCGGACTCTTCTTCCCGGATATCACTCGTCTTTTTAAAGATCCCGGCAGCCAGGCGATTATCGATCTTCCGGTTCAGATCGAATATCTTGCCAAGCATATCAAAACCGCCCATAAAACAATCATAAACATCCTGCTGTATCTCTTCGATCGGCGGCTTATCCGGAATGACCGCATAAAAAGCGAAGATCAGGATCGGATCATAAATGCTGTCAGTGATCTTCAGATCCTTTAAGGCCGGCTCCTCCTTCAGATATTCACAATACTGAAGCTGTATCTTTTCCCAGAGCTTCGCTGCCGTTTTTTCATCATTGAAACGACGCAAAAGACCCTGCACACACTTTTTCGCATTTTTCGTGTAGATCTTATGCTTATCCCGATCGATCGGCAGATCTTTTTCCTTCATGACTTCTTTCTTTCCTGACTTAATGAGATACCAGTTAGCGATCACTTACTATAATACTCCACGGGAACCGATTAAAAAAACACCTTTTCAGGTGTTTCATTCCAGATCATCTTTTTTTCAGGACTCTGTTCACTTATTCTCCGTGATGTCGTACACGAACACTTCGTGTATCTCTTCACTGTAGCCGTCATAAAAGCCTCTAGGCATCCCGGCAATGATCCTGGCACCCCGGTTGTACAGAAGCAGGAACTGTCCGTTTTCCTTATCGAAACTCAGGCCTTCGATCTCTCCTTGTCTGGTCACATCATCAAATGTTTTCTCCAGACTGACTTTTCCGTCTTTCCAGTCATCGGAAACGGTGATCTTATACATGTGGTCCGGCTCATCCTTATCGGCATCCCCATCATCACATGTCACATAGAGGTTTCCGTCATGATAAGCGACGCCCTGCAGCCATTTCGGAACCGGATCCATCTTCATTTTTCCCTTGTAATCACCATTATCCAGATCATACATGTACAGATATTCACTGGACTCATCATCGATCCAGGAACACATATATACAGTCTTTGAATCGGGATCTACGGCAATGCCGCTGCATTCCAATTGACCGGTATCGGAACGGAAAGGAAAGACTCTTTTCAGTTTCAATGTATCGCCATCATAGACCGCGACCTGGATATTTTTCCCTTCGCCATCCATGAAGTATTCCACACCCAGATAGAGCTCATTGTTGTAGACATCGATGTCACCGATGTGATTGACCTCCAGCGTATAACCCTCAAAAGGCTCCTTGTTTTCCGCAACAAGATTCCAGTTGCTGTCATATTTCGCCAGCGTGGTCGAACCACTCACCCAATAATACCCGCCTTCCGTACAGATACCCTGTCTGCCGGAAACACGATGTACCTGTGAAAGCTCATATCCCTTGGTACTCTCTTGCTTTTGACATCCGCACAAAAGAAACATCGCCGCAATACTCAGAAGTGCCATCGTTTTGATCCTCATCTTTCCTCCACAGATCCGTATCTGATCTTCAGTCAAATCCATCTTATAACAAACAAAAAGAAAAAACACCTTTTCAGGTGTCTTATACAAATGGCGTCCATGGAGAGACTCGAACTCCCGACCGTCCGCTTAGAAGGCGGATGCTCTATCCAACTGAGCTACATGGACAGCATAAGT
>CADBND010000243.1 GCA_902795875.1 uncultured Erysipelotrichaceae bacterium | reverse complement strand
TCTTATTGAATTTTTCAATTCTGCCTGCCGAAGCTGCGAATCTCTGTCTGCCCGTATAGAACGGATGGCAGTTTGAGCAGGTATCGACCTTGATACCGTCTTTCTTGGTAGAACCGGTCTCAAATGTCGTTCCGCAACCAGCGCAGGTAACAGTAACTCTGTAATAATCAGGATGAATACCTTTTTTCATCTTTAATCTCCCTTCCGCCTTGAGTATCAAGTCAACCCAAAGTAAGTTTTACGCTTATATATATTAACAGATTAAAAAACGAATGTAAACACTAAATCACTCGATTTCCGCACCGATCGCCCTGAGTTTGGAAACGATAGAATCATAACCCCTGTAGATATGGTAAGCATTGTGAATAAATGTTTCGCCATCCGCCATCAAACCGGCAATGACGAGTGCTGCACCGCATCTCAGATCGGTCGCAAAGATATCCGTACCGTGTAAAGGCGTTCCACCATGTACGAGCGATTCACCGGTCCGATATTCGATGTTCGCACCCATCTGATTGAGCTCGTGACAGTGTTTGAAACGTTCCGCATAGATGGTCTCTTCGATCTTCGAATCGCCCTTCGCCTTAGTCATAAGACTTGTCAGAGGCTGCTGCAGGTCAGTGGCAAAACCTGGGAACGGCTGTGTGATGATATCGACTGCCTTCAATTCCGGAGATTCATAGACCCGCACATAGTCGGAACCCTGTTCAAGTTTCACGCCCATCTCTTCCAGTTTGGAAGTCAATGCTTCAATATGCTGGGGAATGACGTTGTTTACAGTCACATCTTCTCCACACGCCGCAGCAGCGATGATATATGTACCCGCCTCGATACGATCGGGAATGATATCGTGGATACAACCTTTAAGACGGTTGACGCCATGGATCGTGATCTCAGAAGTGCCTGCGCCACGGATCTGTGCACCCATCTTGTTCAGCATAGAAGACAGGTCGATGATCTCCGGTTCCTTCGCGGCATTTTCGATCGTCGTCCTTCCTCTGGCAAAACATGCTGCCAGCATAATGTTGATAGTGGCGCCGACAGAAGCGAAATCCAGATAGATGTCGTCTCCTAACAATTCATCGGCAGTGATCTCGATGATGTTGCCTTCCTGCTTGATCCTGGCACCTAGAGCTTCAAACCCCTTGAGATGCAGATCGATCGGCCTGGGACCGAGATTGCAGCCACCCGGTGAATACATGCGTACGTGTTTGAAGCGTCCGAGTAAAGCACCCATGAAATAATACGAAGCACGCAGTTTCATAACGTCATCATCGAGCAGGTCGACGTAAGTGATATTGGTCGGATCGATCGTCAGCTCATCACCGTCCGCTCTTACCTTCACATTCAAAAATTCCAGAAGTTTGATCAGGATCTGAACGTCTTTGATATCGGGAACGTCGTAGAGTTTTACGATCTCTGAAGCCATAACAACGGAAGGAAGGATCGCAACGACGGAGTTCTTGCAGGAAGAGACTGTCACTTCCCCCTTCAGCTTTCGGCCTCCCTTGATTCTAATAATGTCTTCCATTTCTTTTACCATTTAGAAAGCAGGTCATCGACCTGCTGATTAATCGATCTTTTTGACCCACTCATCATCCTCGGAGCCAAGGCAGAAATACACGTTGTCCGCCAGTTTCGCCCAAAGGTACTGATCGCCGAGATCCCTGTCATTGACGACCTCGAGAACGCGGTATTTTTCTCCTGTCTCGACTTCTGAAATACCGTTGTAGGTAGTCAATTCGGCATCGCTGGTTGGTTCAGTCCTGAATCGCATGCCACCATCGAGGATCTCATAGACGATATCGCCATCGCCGATCATGTCATTTTTCGCCTGTAGATCACTGATCTGCTTGTTCAGCGCTTCGATCGTGGCACTTTGATCAGCGATCTGCTTCTTGTAGTTTTCTTCGTTTGCCTGCATCTGCAGATAAGCGGTATTCGCTTTGACATAAGCCTCATGCTGTTTCCAGGCATAGAAGGCAGCTCCGCCCAAAGCCGCAAGAAGCAGGAATATGATGATCAGCGCTACGACCAGAGAACCGCCCGAGCCTTTTTTCCTTTTCGGCTCGTAGTCGTCTTCGTCGTCTACTTCTTGTTTTTTCTCTTCTGTCGCATCATCATAGAGTTCATCATCAGACATCTTGAAGATGGACATATCGATACTGGAATCGGTACTCGTCTTTTCTTCTACGAAATCCGGGATATCCAGTTCTTCACTGTTTTCATACGGATTTTTATTGCTCATAATCACACCTCACCTTTTCTGATCTCTTACAGATCTTTTTCCAGAAGGACTCTGTATCCTTCGTATTCACCGTCCAGCAATGCACTCTGATTTGCCACTTCGAAGATCGAAGTGATGATCTTGCCGTCGGTATTGACATATTGTTTAAATACATCGACGATCATCTTTTTCTCGTCTGCATTCATAAGATAGCCATGTTTCAGGACGATCTCCACGTACTGTCTGAGTTTCTCGACATCGCGGAACACGCTGCGATGCAGGACGATGATCTTTTCATTCAGAGGATAATCTCTCGCGATCGATTCCTTCAGTTCGTAGACATTGCGTATGAATGCATTGGAAAGATAGGGATAAGTCTTATGGATCTTGTCATAGATCTGACGATAGGCCTCTTCTTCCGCCTTCTTGATCTCTTCTTCCCTGCTCATCTTTGCTTTCAGATCGTCGATCAGGGAACTGACATAGCGGTCATCCTTTTCAATCTTTTCCTCGACCGGTTTTTCTTCAACAGCTTGCGGCAGATCGTTTTCCTGCGAATCGATGAAATTCTCTATCTTGTTGTAATAGACATCGCTGAGAGGTTGTATCTCCTTGATCAGCTTGATGATATCATCCTTATCGACCTGTTGTATATCGGAGACCTCGATCTTTTCTTCTTCCGTTTCCGCTTCTGTTTCATTCTGCACATTCTGCAGATCGATCAAAGGATTCTCGATATACTGGGACAGTGCCTCTTTTGTCTTTTCGTCGACCGGTTCGACCTTAACTTCGACTTTTACCGGTCCTTTTTCTTCTTCAGGTTCCTCTTGCTTGAGCGGGATCTTTTCATCTTTGACGATATCCTCTTCTGCTTCCATAAGTTCCGAGAAGATCATATCGAGCTGCGAATTGGCACCGGAAAGCGTATCTTCTTTTTCGTCTTCCGGTTTCCTGTTGACATTCATAGCGATCGTCTTGAGCATCTGCGATTCTTCCTCGTCGAGTTCGAACTGAGGTTCTTCTTCTGCTTCCGTATCTTTTGCTTCCTCTTCCGGAGCATCGTTCGTCTCGTATGTGGAAACATTCAGTTCGTCGCTGAGGTTGTAGAAAGCCAGAAGGTCTTCAAGTTCGTTCTTGCTGCTGGGCGTATCTTTGTCATCCAGATCAACGTCAAACATCCTGTCGAATTCATTCGACAGGTCTTCTTTCTTGCTCATTCTCATGAATTTATCGAAGGCCTCTTTACCGGCATTCATCAGATTCGCGGTATTTTCATCCTTGTTGTTCAACGATGCATTCAGCTCATCGCTCAACTCGGATTTGAGTCCGTTCAGATCGATATTTTTCAGTTCCATCACAGAAGGATCGAGCTTGTCATCGAAGTGTTTTCCCAGATAATCAAGTGCCTTATTGACGAAACCAAGCAGTACAATGTTTTTAGCTTCCACTTTTCCTCCTGGTCAAGACGAATATCCCATCCCCGATATCATCAAATTTCATTATATCAAAACGCTTATCATTCTGCACCATTTCTCGGAATTTAATGATCTTTCTGACCAGACTGCGCAGGGAACGGGACGTGATCTCATCAGCCTTGTATATCAACCCATGAAAGATCATGTTGTCGAAGATCATCGCTCCCTCCTCATCCAAGTTGTCCAGGAACTTTTCCATATAACGTCCGTATTGTGCTTTGGCGGCATCAACAAAGATCAGATCATAGCGATCCTTCGTTTCATACTCTTCGATCGGCATGAAATGGACATGGATCCTTTCGCTTAATCCTGCATTGGAAATATTATCGATCGCCTGCTCATACATCTTTTCATCCTTTTCGATCGTATCGATGTGGATGTCCTCCGAAAGTTTCGCCATCTCCATTGCCGAATAGCCTACTGCTGTACCGAGTTCAAGTATCCTTTTGCATCCATTCGTTTCAATGTATTTTAAAAGAAAGGCAAGCCCTTCATCCTTGATGATGGGCACGCCTTCCTCTAATGCTTTTTCTTTGATTTCTTTTATCTCCGGGATCATTGCATCATCGATCTGACATACGAGATGAAGCCTTCGCATTTCTCCTTGGCCTTTTCCATACTCGTATCTTTTACTGAAAGATAGCACTTGCACTTCGGTTCCGTACCGGAAGGTCTGATCGCAATGAAAGAGCCGTCTTCCAGATAGTATTTTAATACATCTGACACATCATGTTCCGCAAAATCGCTCACTTTACCGTCTTCGTAGGATTTCTGAAGTTTGTAATCTTCGATCTTCAGCGTTCTGTAGCCCGGTACCTCGAGAGGATTGTTACGGATATTGGACATGATCTGCTGCAGTTTCACAGCACCGTCGGCACCCGGAAGCATAATGGAGAACTGCGTATCGTAGTAGTAGCCTACTTTCTCATAAGCCTCGTTCATGACGTCCATCAGTGTCTTGCCTTTGGAAAGATAATAAGCACATGCTTCCGCCAGCATCAGACAAGCCTGCGTCGCATCCTTGTCTCTTACGAACGGTTTGATCAAAGAGCCGTAGGATTCCTCATAACCAAATACATAATCCTTCGCATGATCCTTCTCATACTGTCTGACCTTGTTTCCGATATATTTAAAACCGGTCAGAGTCCGCTCATTGTCACAGCCATGATATCTGGCGATCGCTTCGCCGATGTCGCTGGTAACGACTGTATTGAACATACAGGGATGATCATAATGGATCCCGAGATCCTCATGGGTAGAAAGGATATATTCAAGCAACAGTGCACCTGTCTGGTTACCGTTCAGGATGATATATTCTCCGTTGTGTTTGATGCCGATGCCCATCCTGTCGCCATCCGGATCGCAGACCAGAAGCAGTTTCGCATCGATCTGTTTCGCAAGCTTCAGCACTTCTTCATAAGCACCCGGTTCTTCGGGGTTCGGCGTTTTGGTCGCACCGAAAGCAGGGTCAGGAACCGACTGGCTTGCCACTTCAACAACATCGTAACCTGCCAGTTTCAAAGTATCCATGACAGGATGATAGGAAGCACCATGTTCAGGTGAGAACGCGATCTTGAAATCTTTGTTTACATCTTTTCTCAGCTGAATGGAAAGACAATCCGCATAGTAAGCATCATCGACTTCTTTGTTTACGACATGGATCAGACTCTCATCGTTATCCTCAGGCGGACAGATATCGAGAAGATCACCGAGTTTAGCGATCTCGTCGATGACTTTGGCAGCGATCTCAGGGATCAGCTGACAACCTGTCTCGTCATAAAGCTTATAGCCGTTATATTCTTTCGGGTTGTGGGAAGCAGTGATCATGATACCGCCGTCACATTTGTAGAAACGCACCATGTAGGACAGCTCCGGAGTCGGTCTCAGGGAATCGACGATATAGGTCGTGATCCCGTTTGCTGCAAGAAGTTTTGCGCAGTCGAAAGCAAATTCCTTGGAATGATAACGGTTGTCATAAGCGATCGCCACACCATTTTTTCCGTTATGATTCAGATAGTTCGCAAAACCTTGTGTTGCCTTCCGGATCGTGAAGATATTGAGTCTGTTGGTACCCAGACCCATCAGACCGCGCATACCGGCAGTACCGAAAGCGACATCTGTGAAGAACGAATCCTTGATCTGTTGTTCACTCATTGCCGCCAGTTCCGCTTTCTGCTCAGCAGAAAGGTTCGGATGATTCAACCACTTTTCATAATTCTCTCTGTAATCCATCAATTCTCTCCTTAAAAAACAAGGGAAGATCACTTCTTCCCTTTTGTTGTTTTACTCAATTACTTTCTGTTTTCTTAAGATGTCTTCGATTGCTGTGATCGCTGCATCTTCATCTTCACCTTCGCAAGTAATAGTGATCTCAGACTGGGTAGGGATGCCTAATGACATTACACCCATGATCGATTTCATATTAACGGATCTCTCTTTAAATGAAACCTTTACATCACATTTGAATTTACTTGCAGCGTTTACAGCAACCGTAGCAGGACGAGCATGCAAACCTACAGGGTCAACAACTAATACCTTGATTTCTTTCATGACCTTCCCTCCATTTCTTTTAAGAAATAAAAATTCCTTATGAAATCATTATAGAATTGTAAGCGCTTTTATTCAAGATTATGGATTGTTATTTTGCAAAAAAGTCACTTGTGATAAGTCTCGTTATTCAGGATCTTAAAACAGCGGTAGATCTGTTCAAGAAGAATGAGCCTCGTCATCTGATGAAGGAAAGTCAGATCAGATAGTTTCATCCTTTCGTTTGCTCTTTTGATCAGACTTTCACCCAGCCCAAGAGAACCGCCGATCACAAACGTGATGCGCGGATGATTATTGAACAGTCTGTCGATCTTCCCGGCAAAAGAAAGCGAATCGATGCTTTTCCCGTGCAGGTCGAGAAGGATCACGTATTCATCTTCCCGGATCCGGTCGAGTACCCTTTGCGCTTCTCTTTCAAGTACAGTCGCTTCATCTGTTCCAAGTGCCTCATCCTTCACTTCCACCACTTCGATCTTGTGATAGTGTCCGATCCTTTTCGTATAGTCATCGATCAAAGCCTGAAGGTTTTTGTCCTTGATCTTGCCGACACAGACGACCTTAATCATTTTCGATCACGCCTGTCATCCTTTCGCCGTTGCGGATGAAGACGATGTCGATGTCCTCTTCCGCCGTATATACGGCTTTCAGATAGGAAGAAAGATTTCTGGTCTCTTCACCATCAATGGACACGATGACGTCTCCGTTTCGTACACCGGCAAGATAGGCCAGACCGGTCTCCCTGATACGGGTAACATATAGACCCTCAAGAGAATCCAAAGGGATGTTCAACGCACTCTTCTCATAGTTGTGCATATCCTGCAGATAAGTCCCTTTGATCCCCGGGAATCTGCGAGAGACCTGACCCGTAGCGATCAGCTGATCAGCAACGATCTTCACTTCATTGGAAGTCAGCGAAAAGCTCAGATTGTTGTTGGAAGACATCGTCGTCATGCCTACGACTTCGCCACCCATATCAAAAAGCGGAGAACCGGAATAGCCCGGAACAAGCTGGCTGTTTAGTTGTATCATGTTCAGAAAATAGATGTATCTTTCTTCATCCGTAAGGATGGAATTTTCCAGCTGGATCAAAGGGGAAGACACCATCGCCAGTTCTGCACTTCCCTGATAGTCCATCGAAACAGGTGTTCCAATGCACAGCAGGAACTCCCCTTTCTTCAGTAAAGTCGCATCGCCGAGTTTGAGCGGTTCAATGATGTATGGCGTAGAAGCCCGAAGCACCGCAACATCGGTAAAGATGTCGTGTCCGATCAATTCAGCCGAAACCGTATATGTGGAACCCAGTGTCACGTTGATCCCGTTGACGTTGCTTACACCGTGATAAGCCGTAACGATATACACGTTCTCATCTTCTTGCCTGTATACGAATCCCGACTGGATGTTTCCGTCCGCATTGACCGTGACCACACCGGAAGAAACTTCGTCGACGACCTTGGTCAGATCCGTAGAAAAACCGTCCACTTCATACTGATTTACGATCCCCGAAACTTCTCTGTTGTTTTTCGGAAAACGGTCAGAGGAAAGGATGGCACACCAGACCATCAAGATAAAAACTAATATGTAAAGAAGACGGTTATTTTTCATAGGTCTCAGTTCCTTCTATATCAGTAAGCCAGAGAACAAGGCAGATAGTTGCAGGCATTGACTCTGGTGCCATTCACCTCAAATGTCAGGTGTACATGGACGCCCCATGAGGAACCGGTATTGCCCATCTGACCGATGGTCTGTCCTCTGGTGACGTTCTGCCCCTCTTCAACATAGGCAGGTCTGTTGAAATGCATATACATCGTGCGGATGCCGTTGTTGTGATTGATGATCACGTAGTAGCCCATATCGTAGCGATAGCCAACAGAATCGACCGTACCGGAGTCCACCGCATAGACTGGCGCATATTTCTCATACAGGTTGACGATATCCGTACCAGTATGGCCGAAATAGCAGCCCCAATGACAGGTGATAGACGGGTTATCGACCGGCCAGACATAATTTCCGGTACCGACCATATAGACCTGTTTGGTACCCACGGCAATGACACCGCGTTTGGGTTGCTTGATGATGTTTTCCGAAAGCATCTCACCGGAACTCAGGACACCGTTGATCCACTTTTCCTCATAGAGAACGTTTCGGATACCGGATTCCTCCTGTACCCGCACTTCATAGATGCCAACCTCAAGATTTTCGTCTTCGACATACTCCGGGACTTCTGGAGCGATGTATTGCTGCGTAAGTCTTTCCTTTGTGACCTCGATCGTGATCGGCGAAGTGTAATATGTGACATTGAGTTGCATGCCCGGCGTTATGATCTGGTTTTCCGAAGTCAGAACATCCGGGTTCAACATCGTGATCTGTCTTGGAGACATATCTCCGAAATAGTATCCGACACCCTGTAATGTA
>CADBND010000242.1 GCA_902795875.1 uncultured Erysipelotrichaceae bacterium | reverse complement strand
GGATAAACTGATGTCGGAAAAACAGATCCGCCGGGAATACCTCGCTTTTGTGGAGGGCAGGATGACACCGGGTACGAGCATGAACATCGATAAGCCGATCGGAAAGGATCGTCATAATGCGAATCGGCGTGTGATCTATAAGGGTGGTCAAAGCGCTTTGACCAGAGTCCGTTGCCTTGCCTGCAACAAGGCGAAAGAGTATTCCATACTCTTATGCACGCTGGATACGGGCAGGACGCATCAGATCCGGGTACATCTCTCTTCCATTGGCCATCCGATCCTCAATGATCCTCTTTATGGTGATAAGAGCGATCTTTGTATACGGATGGGTCTTTTTGCCAGGACTGTGGAGTTCTATCATCCTTTGAAGGAAGACAGCCTTTCGATTGAGGCGGAACTGCCCAACGATCTTGGCAGGTTATATCAGGCGGGGTTGAAATGAAGACGAATGCGATGCGGATGCTGGATCAGGCGAAGATCCCTTATGAGGTACTGGAATACGATCTGGATAAGGATCTGTTTTCCGGTGAGAAGGTCTCCGATCTGCTGGGATTGGAGTATTCCCAGTGCTACAAGACGCTGGCTTTACGGCACGATCACGACATCTTCATCTGTGTGATCTCTGTGAAGGATGAACTCGATCTCAAGAAGTGTGCGAAGGCCTGCGGAGTCAAAAATGTGGAGATGGTCCATGTGAAAGAACTGCTGAAACTGGTGGGTTACGAAAGAGGAAGTGTCACACCGGTAGGCGTGAAGAAAAACAAAGGGATCGTTTTCGATGATGAGGTCCTGAAACATGAACTCATCGAGATCTCCGGCGGGGCTTACGGGATCGGCTTGAAAGTCGACCGCGATAAACTGCTGAAGTACCTGAATGCGCAGGTAAAGGATATCGTGAAAGATGAGATATGATGCGATCATCGTCGCTTCCGGAAAGGGAAGAAGGGCGGATCTGGGATACAATAAGGTCTTTTACAGGATGAATGACGGGAAAACGGTTTTGGATCATTCGATCCTTTTGTTTGGGGAAGATGAGGATTGTGAAAGGATCATCGTCGTCACCAATCCTGATTATTTTTCTGAAGTCAAAGGGGATAAAGTCATTCTTGTCGAAGGTGGGAAAGAGAGAAAGGATTCTGTCCGAAACGGCCTGATGAGGGTGGAAAGCGAATATGTCTTCATCCACGATGGAGCCAGGCCTTTTTTACACAGAGAGTCTCTTGAAAGACTGAAAGACAAAATGAAAGAATGCGATGCTGCGATACTGGGCAGGATGGCACACGATACGATCAAGGAAGTGAAAGACGGAAAGATTGTGAAGACATTGAACAGGGAAAACATCTTCCTTGCGGAAACACCGCAGGCTTTTAAAACAGATCTGATCCGAGATTGTTTTGAAAGATGCGGGGATACATTATTTACTGATGATGCTTCCCTTGCGGAGGCGATGGGTCATGAGGTGTCTGTCGTCATCGACGAATATGACAATCATAAACTGACGGGAAAGGATGACTTCACAGGCCTATGATCCGGGAAGTGATCGTGGTCGAAGGGATCAATGATACCAAGAGACTGCAGTCTTTTTTTGATGTGGATACGATCGAGACACATGGACTGGGTCTGAAAGAGGAGACGATCGCTCTGATAAAGCAGATCAACGAAAAAAGAGGTGTGATCCTTTTTCTGGATCCGGATACACCCGGTGAGAAGATACGCAAGCGTCTCAATGATGCGATACCGGGATTGAAGAACGCTTTTGTGATGAAGGAAGATGCCCGGACTTCAAAGAAAGTCGGTATCGAACATGCGTCCAGGGAAATACTCGAGGAGTCTTTAAAGGATCTGATCACCTACGGTGAAGACAGACAAAGCCTCAGCCACGAGGAATATGACAGACTGGGTCTGAGGGGAATGGAAGATTCAAAAGTGCGAAGAGAAAAGGTCGCCGGATCTTTTCATCTTGGTTCCTGTAATGGAAAGACATTGTTTCGACGGATCAATATGGCCGGTCTGACTTATGAGGATATAGAGAAGGTATTATGATCGCCAGCGCAAAACATGTGAAAGAGATGATGGGAGAATTAAGGGCTAAGAAGAAGTTTGGCCAGAATTTTCTTATTGATGCCAATACGGTGGAAAAGATCGCCATGATCGCTGCAGATGTGAATCTGAAGACGATCGAGATCGGCCCGGGGCTTGGTGCTTTGACGGAAATGCTTCTGAAGTACTCAAAAAGTGTTGATGCCTATGAGATCGATCCCGATATGTATGAGATCCTTTTGCGTAGCATAGAGGATGAGCGATTATCTGTCTTCTGCATGGATTTTCTGGATGCCGATCTCAGCGTCTATAAAGAGAAGGTCAATGTATGTGGGAATCTGCCTTATTACGTGACGACGCCGATCCTTTTCAAACTGTTTGAGTCAGATCTGGATATTAAAAAGATCACAGTCATGATGCAGAAGGAAGTGGGAGACCGCATCTGCGCAAAGGCGGGTGATGAGGAATATGGTGCGTTGTCGATCGAGGTGCAGTATCTCTACAAAGTAAAGCAGGAGATGAATGTTTCCCGCAATGTTTTCTATCCGGTACCGGGAGTGGATTCGATCGTTATTTCTCTGACACCG
>CADBND010000241.1 GCA_902795875.1 uncultured Erysipelotrichaceae bacterium | reverse complement strand
TGCGGAAGGAAATGCAGAACCGACTGCGGAAGGAAATGCAGAACCGGAAACAAAAACAGCAGAACATTTTATTGGTTTCTCTGCAATGACGTTCTCGGACAACTGGATGGTCACGACATCTGATGGTCTGGAAGCTTATTGCAAGGAAAGAGGCTACGATTATACAAAGGCGTCTGCAGAAGGCGTTGCAGCAGAGCAGGTCAACCAGATCGAAAATATGATCACCCAGGGCTGTGATGTCATTCTGATCACACCACTGGATATCGAAGCTCTCCATGACGTTATGAAAAAAGCACATGACCAGGGTGTCACATGTGTCTATATCGGTGATCCATTTGAAGGTGAAGAACCGTTCGCGATCTGTCTGAATGTTGACCAGAGAGAATTCGGTTCAAGAGCTGCCAGAGCGGCTGCTGAATGGATCGACAAGACTTATCCGGATGCAGCTGATGGTTCGATCGAAGTTGCTGTATTCCAGGAAGGCTCGCAAGATGCATTCCTTGCCAGGGCTGAAGGTTTACATGATGTTGAAAAGTTCACTTCCAAAGCAAAGATCGTTGAAACTTATGATCTGGTCGGTCAGGCCAATCCAAAGGCTATGGCTCAGGAATACACGGATCAGCTGCTTCTCAAACATCCGGATGTCAAAGTCATCATTTCTCATTCTGCTGACTATGGCAACGCGATCGATGAAGTCATCATGAGAACACCCGGTGTCGATCCGACAACGATGGGTATCTTCGCCTGTGACTGGCTGGAAGCTGCCGCAAATGCAGTTGAGCAGTCTGTCGAAGGAAAGAGTGCATTCCGTGCATTCGTCGAATCTGGTGACTTTACACTCGCTTTCCTGCAGGCAGGTGTCGGCGAGCTTGAGATCAACGACAAGATGCAGGCAATTATGCCTTTATACACGATCACGGCAGAAAACATTCAGGATGCATACAAGATGCATGGTGTCAACTAAGATCAGGTAAATGAATTCGATCTCCTGCCGATAAGAAAGGCAGGAGATCTTCTTTATAAGGAATATGAAGGGACATTCCATATGAGTACGATTTTAAAACTAGACAATATCACAAAACTATATCCGGGCGTTACCGCTTTAGATGATGTATCCCTTTCATTTGAACAAGGTGAAGTTCATGCGATCATGGGTGAAAACGGTGCTGGTAAATCGACACTGATCAAAACGATCGGCGGTGCAATTCAGCCAAACAGCGGTACGATCACAATCGGCGAAAACAGTTTTGATCATCTGACACCAAGTCTTTCTTCGGAAAACGGGATCGGCGTCATCTACCAGGAATTCAACCTTGTTCCGTCTCTATCTGTCTCTGAGAATGTATGCCTGGGCAATAAACTGGGCCATAAATTCTACAAAGACAGGAAGCAGATGAATACAGAAACGAGAAAAGTTCTGGAGGAACTGGGTCTTGATATAGATCCGGATATGATGGTCTCCTTATTGTCGACTGGCCAGCAGCAGATGGTCGAGATCGCCAAGTCGATGATCAAAAACTGCAAGGTGCTGATCATGGATGAACCGACAGCTTCCTTGTCTTCGGCAGAGACCGAAAATCTTCTGAAAATGGTCAATACTCTGAAGCAGAAGGGCGTGACAATCTTATACATCTCGCATCGTCTTGAAGAAGTGTTTGAGATCTCTGACCGTATCTCGATCATGCGGGATGGTCACTATATCAAAACGGTCAACACAAAAGATACGAGCCGACGTGAACTGATCAAGTTGATGGTCGGAAGAGATATCGGCGATGAATATCCCAAGCGGCAGACCAAGCCGGAAAAAGAGGTCGTCCTGGAAGTCAAGGGACTTTACGGGCAGGGAGATGAGAATGTTTCCTTCCAGCTTCATAAAGGTGAAGTTCTTGGTGTAGCAGGACTTGTCGGTGCAGGACGTACAGAGATGGCGAAGATGATCTATGGCTATCTTAAGAAAGACAAGGGCGAGATCTATGTCCGGGGTGAAAAGAAAGACATAAGGATCCCTGCGGAAGCGATCGCCAGTGGTATCGGCCTGATCCCGGAAGACCGCAAAAGAGAGGGTGCCTTCCTGGAATACGGGATCGACTGGAACATTCCGATTATGATGATCAAGAAAGCTTCCAACGGTCTGTTTGTCAACAGGAAAAAGACGGCTGAGATCGTTGATAAATACATTAAAGAGCTTTCGATCGCGACTCCTTCTGCACAACAGCTGGTCAGAAATCTCTCAGGTGGCAACCAGCAGAAAGTCGTCGTTGCTAAAACACTGGCGACAGAAGCGGACATCCTGATTATGGATGAACCGACCAGAGGCATCGATGTCGGTGCCAAACAGGAGATCTATAATCTGATCAATGATCTTGTCGCTCAGGGCAAGTCCGTATTGATGATCTCTTCGGAGATGGAAGAGCTCATGGGCATGGCAGATCGGATCATGGTCTTCTATGAAGGAGAAGTAACCGGTTTTGTCGACAGACAGCATTTTGAACAGAATCATATCATGGCGCTGGCATCGGGTATCCGTGAGGCAGCTTAAATTAGAGGTAAGAAAATGAAAAAGATCAATTTTGATGAAGTATTCAAAAAATATATGGCATGGATCATCCTGCTGGTCGTCCTGTTTCT
>CADBND010000240.1 GCA_902795875.1 uncultured Erysipelotrichaceae bacterium | reverse complement strand
ATATCCTCTCTTTTCATATCTTTGACCGCTTTCCCTAAGAAGATCTCGGAAGTTCCGGCTGAGTAGTTGTTGGAGGTATCGAAGAAGTTGATTCCGGCTTCGTAGGCTTTATGGATGATGTTTGAGGATGCCTCGTAGTCCAGTGTCCACTGATACTGTCCTGCATCCGCTTCACCGAAAGACATGCAGCCTAAGACCAACTTTGAGACTTTCAGGTCGCTGTTTCCCAATGTAGTATATTTCATAAATTCATTATACCTTTTGAATGCTAAAATGGGATTATGGAACTGGTATATGACGAAAACGATCTGATCAAGCGAAACAGGTGTGAACTGAAAGATGAAAACGGTGTTCTTCGTTACTGGGGGATCTACGATTTCGCATTTAAGTATCGCACACGGATCTTTGATGAAAGAGATGAAGAGATCGCCTATGTTCAAAAGGACATCAGTGCTGAGGAAAATGTGGTTGGATTCTTTGATCCTGCCGATCGAAAGATCGGAGAGATGGCCGAACGAGAAGGCGGTTTTTCGATAGATGGCCAGGATGTTCTCTATTCCGGTAACAAAACGAATGGATCCTGTTCCTTGTTTGTGAAAGAAGAAGGAAGGATCTTTGTGAAAGAGGATGATCAGATACGGAAAGTCCTGTGCATATTGTTTGGGCTTTCGGAGATCGACAGATAGGGTATTTTATGAAAAAAGAGGAATTCAGATTCAGATCAGCCAATGATGCAGTCGATGTACGGGCAATGCGTTACATTCCTGAGGGCGAGATCAAGGCGATACTCCAGATCGCCCACGGTATGGTGGAATTCATCGACCGTTATGAAAGATTTGCGGAATATCTCTGTTCAAAGGGTATCCTGGTGACCGGAAACGATCATATCGGTCACGGGGGATCGGTGAATAGCGAGGATGACTGGGGATATTTCGGGGAAGATGGAAACAGGGTCCTGATAAAGGACATGTATCAGCTGACAAGGATCACGAAAGAGCTTTATCCTGATCTTCCTTATTTTCTGCTGGGTCATTCGATGGGGTCTTTCTATGCGAGGCAGTATCTGACATATCATGGAGATGAGCTTTGCGGTGCCATCATCATGGGGACAGGACATGAACCTGTTTTCAAGGTGAAAGGAGGCATGCTTCTGTGTAAGATGATCGCTGCTTTCAAGGGCTGGCACTACCGCAGTGATTTCGTGAATCAGATGTCTTTCAGTGCCTACAACAAGCGTTTTGAACCGGCCAGGACAAGGTCAGACTGGCTCAGCAAGGACGAGGCGATCGTTGATTGGTATATCAATGAACCGCGCTGCAGCTTCGTATTCACTTTGGACGGTTTCTATCATATGTTTGAGGGGATCTGTGCGCTTCATGACAAGAGCCTGCTTGAAAAGATCCCGAAGGATCTGCCGATCTTGTTTGTGTCAGGGGAGGATGATCCGGTCGGATCGTTCGGAAAGGAAGTGCAGGCTGCAGCACAGTCCCTGAAGGATGTCGGTATAAAGAATATCGAGGTGAAGCTTTATCCCGGTGACAGGCATGAGATCCTGAATGAGACTGATCGTGAGATCGTGTTCGTCGATCTGTACAACTGGATCAATGGAATAATTGAAAAGTAGAGGACTAAGTCCTCTACTTTCATTCTTCTACATGTTCGATCCCCTGGGCGATGATGTTGTAGACGTGATCGTCGTCCAGAGAATAGTAAATGGTCTTGCCGTCCCTCCTGTTTTTGATCAGCTTGTTGTTCTTAAGAATGCGTAACTGATGGGAGATGGCTGACTGATTCATGTTCAACAGTTCCGATATTTCGGTAACACTTCTTTCTTTTTCGATCAGGCAATACAGGATACGGATCCTGGTCGAATCGGCAAAATTCTTGAAAAGTTCCGCTGCATCGAAAAGTGTGTTCTCACTCACTTTATTCTTCATAGATCTTTTACCCGTAATGCCCTGATAGCATTCATTACTGCTATGATCATAACGCCGACATCGGAGAAGATCGCCATCCACATCTGTGCCAGTCCAAAGGCGGAGAGGATGAGGGTGAATATCTTCACGAATATTGCGAAACCGATGTTCTGATAGACGATGGACATACATTTGCGGGATATCCTTATGGCTTTCGCGATCTTGAGAGGATCATCGTCCATTAAGACGATATCCGCTGCTTCGATCGCTGCATCGGATCCCAAGGATCCCATGGCGATACCGACATCGGCCAAAGCCAGTACCGGAGCATCGTTGATGCCGTCTCCGACGAAGACCAGTGTTTCCTTCTCGTCTTTCTGATCGAGGAGCTTTTGCAGTTCATTGACCTTATCCTGTGGCAGAAGTTCCGCTTTCACTTCGTCGATACCGAGTCTGTGGGCGATGGATCCTGCGATCTTGTCGTCATCACCTGTCAGCATAACGGTCTTTTTCACGCCATTGTTTTTGATCTGTCTTATCGCTTCTTCGGCGGTTGCCTTGACCTTGTCACCGATATGAATATGTCCTTTGTAGGCACCGTCTATCGCAATATGAACGATCGTT
>CADBND010000239.1 GCA_902795875.1 uncultured Erysipelotrichaceae bacterium | reverse complement strand
CCGGAAGGAAGAAAAACAGCAGTAAACAGAACAAAGTTCACACAAGAAAAAAGGCGGCCTGCAACGACCGCCTTTAGCATACTTATAACTTATTAACAATTCCGTCAAATATTGGCTTTTCAAGCTTTTTGAGATCCTGAAAGACTATCAGGATGTTATCGTCTTATCCAGTAAAGTCTATATCGATGAGACATTCTACAGAGCTCTAAAGAGAGATCTTGTCAAAAACAAAGGAAGAATCTATCCGGGCGGAAACAATCAGCACCACTGTGCAAAGGGGTGGTAGAATTTTTACCCAGTGTATCTTTTATTACGATCTATCATGAAGACAAAGGAGGTCATCATGAAAAGGGTCGAAAAACTGAGTGAACTGCGTGTCGGGCAGATCGCATACGCGGATGAGAAGGGAAACAGGATGTTTGTGGTGAGGTCTCTGGAAGATAAGCTGGTGCCTTATGTCGTGGCGGCAGACAACAGCTGTCACAGTATACGGAACGGGATCTGGTCGAAGGAAAATGAAAAGGTGTCTGCCTCATATTGAATGAGTTCTATATTATAATAGTTCTATAGGAGAGTAATTATAATATGAGCAAGTACGATGTTTTGGGCAAACCTTACAAAATAGGAAATGTCGAGATCAAGAACCGTTTCGTCGTGATCCCGATGACGATGGGTGGGCTTTCCTACGATGAGGAGGGCGGTTTTTCTGACAATTTGATCAATTATTTTGAACTCAGGGCGAAGGGCGGTTTCGGTCTGATCATCCCCGGTGCTGCGACAACGGATTATCATGTGGATCCCTATTCCGCTTTAGGTCCCAATGTCAATACCAACAAGCATTGGCAGGAACGCGCAAAGCTGCTGGTGGATACCGTTCATAAACACGGAACGAAGATCTTCTGTCAACTGACAATGGGCTTGGGCAGGAACTATCCGGGTCTTCCGGGTCCTTCCGAGAATCCGGTATGGCGCAATCCGAATGAGAAGTCACCGGCTTTGACGACGGAACAGATGAAGCAGAAGATCGCCGATATGATCGAGGGTGCTGTTGTGGCGAAGGAATGCGGCTATGACGGTGTCGAGATGCATGCGATGCATTGGGGCTATCTCCTGGATCAGATTGCTATGGCTTTCTACAACCGCAGAGACGATGAATACGGCGGTTCTTTGGAAAACAGGCTGCGTGCCGCAAAGGAACTGGTCGAAGGAATACATGAAAAATGTGGAAGAGATTTTCCGGTCGGTATGCGTCTGGGTCTGAAGACTTATATTAAGGATTATGATAAGGCGACTTTGACTGGCGAAGAGGAAGTCGGCAGGACTCTGGAAGAGGGCGTAAAGATCGCCAAACTGCTGGAAAGCTACGGTTACGATTTCCTGGATACTGATACAGGTACCTATGATTCCTTCTATTATGCCTGCCCGCCGATGTACAATCCGCAGGGCTTCATGATCCCGCTTGCGGCAGCAGCGAAGAAGGAAGTGAATATCCCGATCATTGCGGGTGGCAGGATGCAGAACTATGACCTGGCGGCAGAGGCTGTCGAAAAGGGTGAGATCGATGCGGTAGGTCTTGGCAGACCTTCCCTTGCCGATCCGGATTATCCGAATAAAGTCCTTGCCGGGCAGGTGGATAAGATCAGACCATGTATCGGCTGCAATATGGGCTGTTTCCGCAGATGTGTCGAGACGGGTGAACCGGTCTCCTGTGCTGTCAATCCGCAGGCCGCAAGAGAGCTTGTCGTGGGTCTCAAGCCGGGTGAGGGCGACAAGAAGGTCGTCGTTGTCGGCGGCGGTATCGCCGGTATGGAAGCAGCCAGAACCAGCGCTTTGAGAGGATATCGGGTCACCTTGTTTGAAAAGAGCGATCACCTCGGCGGACATGTCGTGGAGGCCGGAGCACACAGCTTCAAGTCGGAGATCGCCAAGCTGAATGCCTGGTATCAGGACCAGTTGAAGGATCTCGGTGTCGATGTCAAGCTCGATCATGAACCTTGTATCAACTGCATCCGGAAACAGGAAGCGGATGTCGTCATCCTGGCAACGGGTACCAACGAATCCCATCCAAATATCCCCGGTCTTGATAAGGCAGTATCTTCACTGGATGCGATCGATCATCCGGAAAAACTTAAGGGAAAGGTCGTCATCGTCGGCGGCGGTCTGGTCGGTTGTGAGATCGCTCTGGATGAGGCGAATAAGGGAAAGGATGTCACGGTCGTTGAGGCTTTGGATGACATCATGGCTGCCGGCGGTGCCGGTGCACCTTATCCGAACAAGCAGATGATCTGCGATCTGTTTGAGAATAAGGGTGTCAAGGTCTATACTTCCACCAAACTGGTCGAAGTAAATGACGAAGGTGCTGTGGTCGAAAAGGCTGATGGCACAAGAGAGACTTTCAAGGCGGATACCGTTGTTTCTGCTCTTGGTTTCAGACCGGCTCCGAATCTCAAGGAAGAATGGGCGGAACTGAACATCCCGATGTATGAAGTCGGTGATGCGACCGGTGCCGGTACCATCATGAAGGCGATCTGGGATGCCTACGAAGTGGCAAACAGTATCTGAAGAAAGATGAAGGAAAGGTGATCTTGAGGATCACCTTTTAAATAATTGGAGATTCGATCTGTCCATCCAATAGAAGAGGGTGAACTGATCGGGGCACATATGCCGGCAGCCGGGGACTGCTTCATAGCCTCAGATTCTATTTTTTTCATCGGGATCTTTGCGATGACTGTCCCAAGAGTCGTATTCACGAGATATGAAAACAGTTCATCGCCGGAAGAGGGGCTCAGCAGGATGGTGATCCGGATCCTTATCGTTGACTCTTTTTGAAAAAAAGATGGACATTATAAAAAACATGAGCGATGATCTTCTGATAGAGATTCTTTTATGTCTTCTTTTCCTTTATAATTGAATTGGAGGATCTCTTATTATGGACATCAATAATCTGAAAAACCACGCGCTGAATATTCGAAGGAATATCGTGCAGATGGTCTATGATGCGCAATCCGGTCATCCGGGAGGATCTTTGGGTTGTGCTGATATTCTCACCTATCTCTATTTTGAAGAGATGAATGTAAACAAAGACAATGTCGCTTCCGTAAACAGGGACAGGTTCGTCCTTTCCAAGGGACACTGTTCACCGGCTTTGTATGCGGTTTTGCATGAGGCAGGGCTTCTTGATGAGGATCTCAAGACTTTCCGTCAGATCAATTCAAAGCTTCAGGGTCATCCCAATATGAACTATGTGGACGGTGTCGATATGTCTACCGGTTCTTTGGGACAGGGCATCTCGTGCGGCGTCGGTATGGCGATCGCCAATAAACTCGATAAGAACGGAAACCGCGTCTATGTTTTGTGTGGAGACGGTGAATCCGAGGAAGGCCTGGTCTGGGAGGCTTTGATGGCAGCTTGTCATTACAAGCTCGATGATCTGTGTGTGATCTTCGATGTCAATCATTTGCAGATCGATGGAGATGTACAGGATGTCATCGGACCTTTGCCTTTACTTGATAAGGCAAAGGCGTTCGGTGCCAATGTCACAGAATGTGACGGTCATGATTTTGAGTCGATCAAAAAGGCTTTCGATCTGGCAAGGAACACCAAGGATGTTCCGACTGTGATCATCGCCAATACCGTCAAAGGCAAGGGTGTTTCCTATATGGAAAACAATTATGCATGGCATGGTGCTGCTCCGAAGGAGGAGGAGTACAAGATCGCTATGGAAGACTTAAAGGAGGTCAGATAATATGGCACAGGAGACTAGGAACGCCTATGGCGAGAAACTGGCTGAACTGATTCAGAAGGATGAAAAGATCGTTGTCCTGGATGCCGATCTGACCAAATCCACCAAGACGATCGAGGCCAAGAAGGTCTGTCCGGAAAGGCATTTCAATGCGGGTATCGCTGAGTGTAACATGATGGGTATGGCTGCCGGTCTGGCAGCTTCCGGCAAGACGGTCTTCGCTTCTTCCTTTGCGATCTTTGCGACTGGAAGAGCGTTTGAGATCATCCGTAATTCCATCTGTTATCCGCATCTTAACGTCAAGGTCTGTGCGACACACGCGGGTCTTTCCGTCGGAGAAGACGGTGCTTCCCATCAGTCGGTGGAGGATGTGGCGATCATGCGGGCTTTGCCCAACATGAAAGTCTTCGTACCTTGCGATCAGTATGAGACTAAGGCTCTGATCGAATATGTTTCGAAGATCGACGGTCCCTGCTACGTCAGACTGGGCAGAGGAAAGGTCGAGGATGTATATAACGAGAATACCGTATTTGATTTCTCGAAGGTCGATGTTTTACGCAAAGGAAACGGCGATGTCGTTCTGTTTGCGATGGGTCTGATGGTACAGGAAGCTTTGAAGGCGGCAGAAGAACTCGATGCGACCGTCGTCAATGTAAGCTCATTGAAGCCATTGGACGAAGAGGGCATCCTGGAACTTCTGAAAGGCCACAAGAGAGCTTATGCGCTTGAGGAGCACAATATCATCGGCGGCCTGTTCTCAGCGATCGCTGAGGTCAAGGCGAAGAGCGATATCGTCACACCGCTCGTTCCGATCGGAGTCAACGACACGTTCGGTGAGTCCGGAAAGGCGAAGGATGTGCTTAAGAAATACGGCCTTACGGCGGAACATATCCTGGAAGTCGTAAAAGGATAAATAATACTGAAGGATGTCCGGATCGATCCGGACATCTTTTTTGTCTTTAGAAAGGACGAAATTGTTGTGTTAAACTGATGGTGGATAATTATGGGACTGTATCATGACCAGGCGGGAATGCTGATGATGCTGTTTGAGGCGGATGAACCGATATCCGCCAATGTTTTCGTGCAGAAAAGAGGCATCGGTCTTAAGACCATCAAGAAGGAGATGGAGACGATCTCTGAGGATTGCGAAGAAAACGGCTGTGTCGTACGTTCCAAGACGGGTGACGGTTATTTCCTGGAAGTGAACGACGAAGAAAAATATGAATTGTATAAGGAAGAGGTCCGCAAGAAGTATTACGGTAATCTTTTCTATAAAAATGAAAGATCGGAGCGGATGCATCTGATCATCCGTCTTTTCCTGGTTCACGGAAACATGTTTATGAACGATCTGGCATACAGATGTCTGTGTTCGGAATCGACGCTCAACCGGGAGATGAAACGCGTCCGCAAGCGTCTGTCCGAATATAAACTGAATATCGGCAATCATACCAACAAGGGAATGTCCTTGCAGGGAGATGAGTGGCATATCCGTTTGGCTTTGATCGAAGAATATGACATGTATAACGTCTTTGAGCCGGTGGCTCACTTCGATGAGGAGAAGGAACTGTTCGAGATGTTCATGCATCAGGGCATCTACCACAATCTTCTGGTGGAGAGGATACTCAAGGTGCTCGAGAAATACGAATATGCCTTGCCTTACTATGCCTATGACAGGCTGGCTCAGATGATCATCCTGACGATGACCCGCAGACGTTATGCTTCCGGTCTCAAAGACATGATGAAGTATTTTGATAAGAGAGATACGGAATATGAGGAACAGATCATAAAGGAGATCTTTCGGGATCTTCCCGGTCTGATGGATATGGAGCTCGATCCGATCGAACTGAAGGCTCTGGCTTTGTATCTTGAGCTGCATCATACAGTCAAATACACCGCTTTGAAGCAGAAAAAGGAGTTTCCCGAGATCGATGGGATGGTGGATCGCTTCTTCAATGAGCTGTCAAAAAGGTTCGATCTGGAGGGATGTAACACCTCTATATTCCGCAAGGATCTGTCTTGCGAACTGTTCCGTTTAAAGAAACAGCTTAGCTATGATGTCCATCTTCCCCGTTATTTCGGGAAGAACTTCACAAGGGATGGCGTGCTGGCTTTGGATCTTTCGACCCTGGTCTATCACTATCTATTGAAAGACAGCGGTCTTTCCTTTAACCGTGACGACATCTTAAGTTTCTATTTCATTGCATCTTCCTTTACTCGCACTGCTTCCTGGGAAAAGAAAAAGCGCGTATTCGTCATTTCCGGACAGGGTTTTTTTGCGTCACGTTCGATGTCCGACAATCTGCGGGATCGTTCGAAAGACGAATCGTTTGAGTATGTTCCGGTGGAGTACAACGAACTGGTGAATTCCAACATGTCGCAGGTCGATGCGATCCTGACGGACATCCCTTCGCTTTTCAATGAATTCTACTATAAGCCGGTCTATGATCTCTTCTATGTCCGCCGCGGTTTTCAGATCGATAAGATGGAGGAATATGTCAGCGCAAAAAAATATCCGTTCTTTGAACAGAATTTCCGGAAACAGGATGTGAGCTATCCGGAGGGGATAGTGGATATCTCCGATATCGAAAACGATATCGTCAATAGTTTTCTGGACGAAAGGGATGATAAAGAGGTTTTCCTGAAACATCTGAGGGAGCACCATGAACTCTTCCATCCCAGAAGAAATAATCAGATCGTTCTGATGAATACGATCGGTGATTTTCTTGGACGGGATATCTTCAAAGTGCTGATCCTGAAGGAAGCGGTCATGATCGAAAACGACCTGGTAAATAAGGTGGTCTTCTTCAATATTCACAAGCCGAATATCCCGCAGGTCTCCTATATCGCAAAACATATCGCCAATCTGATCCACACGGACAGGCTGGAGTTGACATATGAGCGGGAAAAGGATTACGAACAGATCCGTTCAATACTGATGAGTGACAGCTAGACAGGTTTAAGACCTGTCTTTTCTTTCATTTTGGGCATTAATATAGCGCCTATAAATGCATAAAGTTATTGACGGGATATCCTAAACTGAAGATAACCAAAGCCGGCATGTGCCGGCACACATACAAAGGGGGAAAAGAATTAAGTATGGGTGTTAAAATTGCGCTGATTCTCTTAGTCCAGTTACTTAAGACCTTCCTGGGTTACTTCAGCCTGTGTCCGGGTCCTGCCGGCGGCGTACTGTTAAATGCAGTTACGACAGGTGCGATCCTGGGCGATCTGCCTACAGGTCTTATGCTTGGTGGTACTTATGAGCTGATGAACATCGGTCTTAACCCGTTAGGTGAGTCCGTCGTTCCGAACTACAATCTTGGTTCTATCGTCGGTGTCTTCTTCGCGATCACTGTCAACAAGGAGATCGGTACGGCAATGGGTATCGTCGTTGCGACGCTGGCTACGATGATGAACACATTCGTTCAGTATCTGTCCTTACCGTTCAAGTCCTGGATGGAAAAGGCTCTTGCCACACATCAGTGGAAGAAGGTCGAATGGATCGAATTCCTGAACTGGTTCCCGGCATTCATCGTCGGTACAGCCATTCCTGTTGCTGTCGTATGTTCACTTGGACAGCCGGCTGCAGAAGCGATCATGAACTTCGTTCCGGAATGGGTAACACACGGTTTCTCTGTTGCCGGTAGCGCATTACCTGCATTAGGTTTCGCGATCGTCTTACGTTCACTGAATGTTGAAAAGAATATCGAATATCTGATCATCGGTTTCGCTCTGTTTGCGTTTGCCGGTGTCGGTACTGTCGGTGCTACATTGTTTGGTGCTGCTTTGGCTCTGATGAAGTTCAAACATGCCAAAGAACTGAAAGCTGTTGAAGCAAACGCTGGTTTCGGAGGTGTCGGAGATGAGTAAGTACGGAAAATTATCTGAAAAAACTTATAAGAAAGTTTGTTTGAGTGCAATGGCTGACCAGACCGCCCGTTATATCGGTGGTGGTAACCTGCCAATGCCTACTGTTCGTATCATGATGCCTGCTTTGGCAGAACTGTATGCGGATGATCCTGATCTGATCGTCAAGAAGCAGATGCGTTACCTCAACGAGTACTTCAATACAGAAAGTACTGCCGGTGACCTGCTGCTTGGTGCAATGGTCGCTGTTGAGGCTTCCAAAGAGCCGAATGCTTCCGATATCTCAAATGCTTTGAAGATCTCTCTGATGGGTCCTCTGGCTGGTATCGGTGATTCCATCTTCAAGGTCGGCGGTAAAGTCATCTTCTCCGCTATGGCCGGTTATATGGCTCTTGAAGGCAGCTTATTAGGTCTTCTGGTCTGTGAGATCTGGTGCTTAGTTACACTGGCTTGCAAATACTGGTTCTTCAATCTCGGTTATCAGCAGGGTACCAACTTCGTCACTACGCTGGCTGATCAGCTTGATCTGGTCACGACGACGATCGGTGTCCTTGGTCTGGTCGTTATCGGTAATGCCATTCCTTCAACTGTCAAACTCACTACGAAGTTTGCGCTGCAGTATGGTGAATCCGTAAAACCGTTCCAGGAGATCCTGGATTCGATCTTCCCGTATCTGCTTCCTTGTTTACTGACTTATGCTTTATACAAGGCTTTAGCAGTCAAGGGTATGACGACGATCAAACTGGTCTATATCGTTCTGGCTGCCGGTCTGGTACTTTCCCTTCTGGGCGTTTGCTAAAACAGAGGTAGGAATATGTCAGAGATCGTAGCGGTAAGGATCGATTCCCGTCTGATCCATGGCCAGACGGCAAACCTGTGGCATGGTTATTGGAACTGTGACCGTTACATCATCATCGATGATGAAACGGCTACGGATCCGACTTTAAAAGGTGTTATGCGTATTGCCTGTCCTTCAGGTATCAAGCTCAGTGTTCTGACGGAAGAAAAGGCTGTCGAATATTTGACGGATCCCGGTCATTATGGCAATGAGAGGATCGTTGTGATCGTACGGTTCCTGACAGGATTGGCAAAAGTTGTCGAAGCGGGTGTGAAGCTTTCCGATAAGATCGTCGTCGGTACGATGGTCATCGGTGAGGACCGCAAGAAGGTCATCAACAAGAACATCAAGATCTCCGAAGAAGATATCCGTTGTTTCCATGAATTGAGCGATAAGGGTTATCACTTCGTATATCAGATGGTTCCGACGATGGATGCGGAAGAATTCATGCCGATGCTGGCGACTGTCGAATAATCATATCAGTGTTTAATCATTAAGGGTCAGTATAAACACTGACCCTTCTTTTTAGGAGAATTATTATGAAGGTCGGTTTTAAACAGATCGTGATCGATCCGGAATTTCCGGTTAACAGGATGTTGTTTCATGGCGGAGAGAAGATCATGGAAGTCGATGATCATCTCCATTGCCGTATGCTGGTGATCGATCCCTGTGCTGAGGGGAAAAAGCCCTGGTATCACATTTCCATCGATTCCGTCGAGATCTGGATGGAAGTGCGTGACCAGATCAAGAAGGCGGTAGAGGAAGTTCTTGGTTATGAGGTGGATATGGTCGTTTCGGCCACACATTGTCACAACTGTCCGTGCATGACGACGGATTATGAGTGGAACAGATGGCTGATAAAAAAGATTAAAGAAAATGTGACTTCCATCGATATCCGGGACTATGAGAAGCTGGAATACAGTTACAACTACCGTTATTTCAATAAGCTCGGTGACTCCAGAGAGGCGGATCGGAAACACAAGGTCGTCCATCTGTATGCGGAGACGTTGTCTTTCTATGGCGATGGAAAGCGTATCGGTACGATCCTGATGCACAACAGTCATCCGACGATCAAGGATCTCTGGGTCGGAAACTTCACCAGTGAATATCCCGGTTATTGTATCGAGAAGCTCACGGAAAGACATCCGGGTGAATTCTTCACGTTCATGTTAGGTCCGGCTGGCGATGTGTCTCCGCATTTCGTGAGAGAAGGCAGGGATTATCCCGAGATCGCCCGTTTATCTGAAAAACTGATCGAGGAATATGAAAGACAGCTGAACGATCAGGACAGGAGATATCCGGTAGACAAGTTCATTTATCGGGAGAAGAGACTTCCCAATGAAACAGGAGATCCGATCGATATGGGTAACTGCTATATCCCACCGTTTGAAAGACTGACCGATCAGGAAAAACAGATCATTGAACGCCATCTGGTAAACAAAAAGCGTCCGCAAAGGGAATTAGAGCCGATGGAGAAAGTGAACGATCACATGTTCTCGCAGCTGATACTCAATGAGAACTATTCGATCATCTTTGAACCGTTTGAGCTCTACAGCGAGTATTATGGTTCGGTAAACAAACAGACGACTTCTTTAGTTTCCATCTCGAACGGTTTCGATCACTATCTGACAGGTCTTTATCTGAATCATGTGGTGATGCACGGTTCCTTCAATTCGCCGTTTGGTACGCAGATGAAGAAGGATATGTGGGAACTGTTCGGCAAGTGGAGCTGCCAGGAAGACGCTGATTTCTGATGAACAGGAAAGATACGGAAAAGACCGTAAGGGTCAGCGCTCGTTCTTACACGTCATGGCTCTTGTTTATGGGGATCATTCTGATCGGTGCGGTCTGTTCCGAGAAATACAGGATCGTCTTTATCGGGGCAATGCTGATACTGACTGTGATCTTCTTTCAGGTAAAGGATAAGGAGATCTTCTGTGTAAAAGACGGGAAAGTGACGTTTCGGGATGACCGGAATGAGCTTACGGTCGATGAGAAGGATCTGATCAGTTTCGAGTATCTGAACAATGAAACGAGTACCTTACAGATAAGATATCGGGAAAATGGAACGGAGAAGACATTTCTCATGTCGACGTTCAATCTGGTAGCTGTTCATAAGGCGCTGGATTCACTTTATCCCGAAAAGAATCTGGTCAGGAATGAATATGAAGAAAAGCTGGCTGAAAACAGAAAGGCCAACAGGGAATATTTTGAAAGGATCAAAGACAAGATCCTGAATGCATTTAAAAAGTAGAAAGAGGAAAAGGATATGCCGGGAAGCAATTTCAAAAACATTGGTGTCAAGTATCGTCCGATCAAGTCGGAACTCAAATCGAAAAGGATCGTTCTGGAGCCAGAAAGAGCCATTCGCTGGCCTTTCATGAAAGCTTTAAGGGAGGGCTATAAAAAGTTTTTCTTCCCCAAGATCAATCCGTATGTCGAAGCTTATCAGTTCAGAGATAATGCCTGGGCTTTATTTGAGGAAAGCATGGATGGAGCCGGTGATCTGTGGATGTATCTGATCGAGGGTCCTGAGAAGATCATGATCATCGATACCGGCTTTGGAGTCGGCGATCTGAAGGGACTGATCCTGAAACTTGTTTCCGATCCGGAGAAGCCGATCATCTGTGTCAATACGCACAATCATTATGATCACTGCTATGGCAATGCACAGTTTGACGAATGCTACTGTTCGATCCCGGAACTTCATCTGATGCGCAAGAAGAACAACGCGCATATCTGGGACTACCTGTTCAATGAGAAGGGCGAAGGGATCTGGACGCAGTTTGATAAGAAGGATGTCATCGATTTCGTTCCGTGGGAGCCGATCGGTGTGGAGAACGGACATCTCTTCGACCTGGGTAAAGGCTATCTGGTAGAGACAGTCTATCTGACAGGTCATACGGCCGGTCAGTGTGCCTATTACGATCATGTGAACCGTGATATCTTTATCGGTGATGCCAACAGCTGCGGTGCACCGCAGTATGAAGGTGAACCTTTTGCGGAGAACTATTCCGTTCAGGCAAAGCGCGATCAGCTGCGTCTGTTCAAACCGCGTTTTGATGAAGTCAACGGTGTCTTCCCGGGTCACGGTATGATCGATCAGCCCAGCAAGGCTCTCAATTATCTGCTGGATGCCTGTGAATGGGTCTGCGAACATCCGGATTGGGTCGAGGAAAAGAAGACGAGAAAAAATCCGGCTACCGGCAAGGAATCTGTTATTTATACAAAATATATCCAGGAAGGTTCAACGCTTCGTTTCGATAGAGACAATGTCTACTATCCTGATGAAAAGAAGGATCTCGTATTAGGAAGAGATCTCAAGGCTGAGGATTATCCCGATTAAGATAAGAAAGAAGGTTTTATGAAAGGCGTACTGGTCGTTTCACATGGCACATTTGCGAAAGGGATCGTGGATACCGCAAGATACATCGTCGGCGAGAATCTTTCACAGCTTTCCTATTGCTGCTACGAAAAGGAAGACGATCCGGAAAGCTTTCATAAGAAGATCGTTTCGGCATTCGATGAGGTCGACAAAGGGGATGGCGTGATCATCCTGCTGGATCTGGCGACCGGAAGATGTCTGAAGGAAGCCGCCTTTCTTTTGAATGAAAAGGTGGAAATCATGGCGGGTGTTAATGTACCATTATTATTAGAGGTACTGACCGGAAGGATGAGTGGTGATGTTCCGGGTACGGGTTCGCTTATCGAAAAGGGACAAAGAGGTCTGATCGATGTGCGGAAGTATCTGGCGGACACTTTGAACTAGGAGGATAATATGGATCTGAAGATCTGGATAATGCTGGCGGTGATCGTTTTGACATTGGCAGTGTCGTATTATTTCTCCAATCGGGGAAAGGCAAACGGAGAAAAACTGGCTGATATGCTGGCAAAGGGGGACTTTGAAAGTTTCGACAGATGTGTTGAAGACAAGTCTTTTACCAGGCAGATCGCACCGTTTACCCTCGATTATCTCAAACTCAATTCCTACCTGCTCAGGTCCGACAAGAAGAAAAGCGAGGCAGCTTTCGAGAAGCTCAAGACGGTGTCGTTGAACCGTTCACAGCGTCAGGAACTGTCTTTGAAGGGTTTCGCTTATTATCTGGCTTCCGGAGACAAGAAGAATACAAAGTATTATCTTGATCAGATGGAAGAGTCCCTTGTGGATGAAGATATCCTGAAGTCGAGCCGCATGTACTACGATATCGTCTATGAAAAGAAGACCGATATGCTGGAGGAACTGCTGGAACAGACAAAGGATCTTGAAGGCGAAGAAAGAGCCGGTAACGAGCAATTGATCGCCATCATCTACAAGAATCTGGGCGATGAAAAGAAAGCCCGCGAATATGAGAAACGTTCCAGGATCGATCTGGGCATAGAAGGAGAAAAGAAATGAAAGGTATCGTTTTGATGAGTCACGGCCCTCTGGCGGCCGGTATGCATGAGACCAGCAAGCTGTTCATGGGAGATGATATCCCCCAGTACACTTATCTGTGTCTGAATGCCGGAGATTCTCCGGAGGATTTCGATGCGGCACTTGCCGAGAAGATCAAGGAAGTTGACAGCGGCGAGGGTGTCATCCTGATCGCTGATCTGATGGGCGGTACGCCTTGTAACAGAGCAATGATGTTATTGATGAATCCGGGTGTCGAACTGATCGCCGGTATGAATCTGTCGATCGTTCTGCAGCTATTGGGCAACCGTCTTTCCGACAATTACGACATGAAGGAACTTGAAAATGTCGGTAAGGAAGGCGTCTTGTATGTCAATCCGCTGATGCAGGCGGCTATGGCAGGCGACGAAGACTAAAAAGCCGGTTTCGTTGATCAAGTAAACTTATACTACGTAACAAAAACGGCTGAGATCATAAAAGGATCGGTAGTTTAAAAAACCCAGGATTATTTAAATCGCCAAACGATCAGGGATCTTGGATCTCTGATCGTTTTATTATTGTTTGGAAAAGATGACCGATGTAATTGAAAAGACTGATCACAGCCTTTTCATGGTTTTATTGTCTGTTCAGGGAATCCTGATAGTTTTCTAGGATCAGTCCGTCGTTGATGTAGGCGTTCAGGTATTTGGGCTTGAGCGCTTTTTCATAGTCATCAGTCAATACCTTGTATTCCGGTATGGAGGCGATGATCATGTTCGGGATGATCAGACTGTCATCTTTCTTTCCTTCTTCATAGGTCACATAGACGAAGCCTTTGGGAATGGAAGTCTGATGAAGGGAGAACTTTTCGATGATCTGTGCATCATGTTTCTTTATATCGTTGTCGTAGATCTCAACATCCAGTTTCCAGAAGACATGGTTTTTTAATCTTGCGTCTCTTCCGAAGCGGACGAAGGAACCTTCTTTGACTTTTGCGAGTGCGACATCGCCGTTGGATACGGCTTTGCGGATCAGATTCTTGTCTGCGTTGAGATCATAGTAGGAGAAGATTCCGTTTATCAGAAATAAGAGAAGAACAAAGGCGAGGATGACCGGTATTTTGTAGGGCAGCCATTTCTCACGGTTTGTCAGCAGCAGGATGATGCCACCCAGCTGTAATAGGATGACGATCCCCAGTAACAGGGAGGATCTTTTATATAGTTTCAGTTGCATAATTCGTTTCCTTTTTCATACTGATTGTATCATTTGGGGAGGATTATGTGAATTATAGGTACAATTGTGTGATGATTATGTGAAAAAAGTTGAAATAGAAAAAATGTTGTTCTACAATCAAGGTATAAGGAGGTTCATAAATAATATATGAGCAATTTAATGTTAGGCATTATCCTTGGCTTATGGTCAGGTGTGGCTATGGTCCTGGATTTGTCTGGTTTAGGTGTCCGTACTCCTATCATCACAGGACTCTTAGCCGGCCTTTGCACGGGTAACGTCGCAATGGGCTTACAGGTCGGCTCCGTTATGCTGATCAACAGTTTAGGTTTCTACACCTATGGTGGTGCAACGATTCCTGACTTCATTACGGGTTCCATTTTCGGTACTGTTGTCGGTGCCAAGACTGGTAACGTCGATGCAGGTATCGTCGTAGCTCAGGGTATTGCCCTTCTGATGTCCGAAATGGATATCCTGGGTCGTGCTTCTACGACTGTATTCCAGCATTTAGGTGAAGGTGCTCTGGCTCAGAACAATATTCCTAAGTTTGAGAGATTCACTCTCATGGGTGTTCTGCCTTGGGCTTTATCGAGAATGCTTCCGGTCGTATTAGGCATGGTCCTGATCGACAACGTTGTTGCATTGACCAACTTTGCTACAAGCATCCAGTGGGTCGCTAATGGTCTGTCCGTCGTTGGTAAGACTTTACCGGCTGTCGGTTTCGCATTACTGCTTTCCTACATGGATCTCAAGAAGTACTGGCCGTTCTTCATTATCGGTTTCGTTCTTTACGCTTACGCCGGTATGGGTACAGTAGCTCTGGCTCTGGTAGGTCTTGCAGCAGCAAGTTTCTTTGTACAGGGAGGTGCTGAATAATGTCTAAGAAGTTATCTCAAGCCGCTTTAAAGAAAGCTTGTTCCAGACATAACTGGGCTCTACAGTGGTGCTGGAACTATGAAAAGATGCAGGCCGCTGGCTATGCATACGCTATGGTTCCTGTTGTAAAGGAATTATATGATGGCAATGAAGAACAGTGCAGACAGCTCGAAAGGCATATGCAGTTCTACAATACTCACCCGGGTTCATCTGCATTGATCATGGGTGCCGGTGTTGCTTTGGAAGAAGCAGGTCAGCCGGAAGTTCACGACAACCTGAAGGTTGCCCTGATGGGTCCTCTGGCAGGTATCGGTGATACGATCCAGGCCGTTCTGGTTACTCCTCCGTTCAACATCATCGCTGCCGGTCTGGCAAGCGAGGGCAGTGCTGTTGGTGCTATCCTGGCTTCCACTCTTCCGGTTTTGGCTTTATTCATCCTGAGATGGCCGTTATTCAACTACGGTTACAGACAGGGTGCTAACGTCATCAACGATGTTGCCGGTGCTGGTACGATCGACAAACTGCAGGTCGGTGCCAACATCCTGGGTGTCACTGTCATGGGTGGTTTCGTTCCTTCCATGATCGGTGCTAAGTTACCGGTCAAATTAGGTAAAGACCTGACGATCGACGGTGCTACTGTCGAGGCTAAGACTTTACAGCAGGTATTGGATGCGATCTTCCCGTGCCTGGTTCCGCTTGCACTGACTTTCGGTTGCTACTACCTGATCAAGGTCAAGAAAATGTCTCCGTTACATGTCATCCTGATCTTATTCGTAGTCGCATTCGTATTAGGTGCTTTAGGCTGGATGGCTTAATCTAAATAAGCGATCAAAACTAAGACGCAGGATCAATGATCCTGCGTTTTCTTCATTTAATGTATTCTTGATGTAAGCGCTTTAACAGGTGCTATAATGATAAGTGGAGGTATCTTTCAATGATCAAACATTTAAGAATCGATAACAGACTGATACACGGACAGGTTGCCGTTACCTGGATGAATTCCATCGGTGCGGACAAGATCATCGTCTGCAACGACAAGGTCGCTGCCGATCCGATCCAGAAGATGGCGCTGCCTATGGCTGCCAGAGGAAACACGGTATATGTATTCTCGATCGCTGAAACGATCAAGTATGCGCAAGAACATCCGGATGAGACGATGTTTGTTATCTGCAAGTTCCCTTCCGATGCATTGGCTATCCTTGAGTCTGGTCTGGAAGTACAGGATGTCAACGTAGGTAATGCTGCTCCGGTACAGGGTACGAAATACAAGATGGTCACGAAGTCCATTGCTGTTACGGAAGATGATGCGAAATGCTACCGCAAGATCGCTGAGATGAGAGGCGGAGTCCTAACCAGCAGGCTGACGACCATGAACGAGACGGAAAACTTCCTCGATCTTCTGAGCAAGAACGGTCTGTAGAAAATAGAAATATTCAGGCGGTCGGGTCATCCGACTGCCTTTTTTACTTGTATGGAAAAGAAAATGATAGAGTATGTTCCTGTAGAGGAATGCAAGAGTGAAGGAAATTTTGTAAAGGCTGTCTGTTTCAAACCGAAGAAGTCAGTGATCGTGGTGGCTGTTTTGGGTGTGCTTTTACTGATCCCGAACAGTATGATATGCCGGGTATTGGGTGCTTTTTTCATTGCCATGGCTTTTGCGGTATATAAGCTGGTAAGAGATTTCAAGGTTATGGATATCTTCGATAAGGGCATCATGTTTTATGGGGATGAAGAAGCAAAGAGTGCCTGTTTTATTCCGTTTGATGAAATGGAAAGCTGGGATGTCGAACATGAGAACGGTCATGATACGGTTGAGGTCGCTTTGAAAGACGGAAGAGTCATCGTCAAGGATACTTTTGAAGCGGATAAGGCTTATAAGGCTTTGACGGAACTGGTCCGGGAGAAGGATCTGAAATACATCAAGGCGAAAAAGGATGCGGAAAGGGCTCTGTCCATTCCGGATGCCATGAAAAACATCAAAAAGAGTTTCCGCAGGAAATGATCCTGCGGATTTTTTATGAAATAAGGCAGTAGATCAAAAGGCCTTTGTAAAATCATACAGAGGCTTTTCTTTTTGTGTTGCTTTCAGAAAGAAATGCGCTATCATTAGTAGGCATGAATCCTTTGGAGAAGAAAACGGTATTATTGAATACCATATTCAATTTCGGAGCGACACTGGTCTCCCAGTTCATTTCCGTTTACCTGTATATCTATACCGGTTCTTTGCCGTTGATGTGCCTGTACATCATCGTGCGTATCGGTTGTTTTCCTTTCTTTTTTGCTTTGGGAAATCATTTCAGTAAAAAGCACAGTTTCACTCTGACTTATACATTGGGACTCATGCTTATAACGGCAGGTCTGGTGTTCTCTTTGCTGGCAGGAAAGCTTTTTGAAGCGGATCCCTATTACGTGCTGGTCGTAGCGGCCGTCATAGGTTCCGGTGAAGGCCTGTATTATTTTTCGGCAAATACCTGCAACCAGATCGTTTCCGATGTGAAGACAAGAGCTTCTTTCCTGGCCTATAACGGTATCTGCAACAATATCACGAGCCTGATGGCACCGGTGTTTTCCAGCTTTGTCCTGGCCAATTCAGTAAGTGAGATGGAGGGTTATCGTTTCATATTGCTGTCGATTATCGTCATCTTCATCTTTGTCATCTTTATGGCTTTGTCGATGTCGGCCCGTTCCAGAGACAAGGATTCTTCTTTACTGAAGGCTCTGTCTTTAAAAGACAAAGTGTGGCGTGATCATTGTCTGGCGGTCTTCTTCTATGGCTTAAGAGATGGGATCGGGCTCAATGTGATCGGTCTATTGGTCTATGAGGCTGCCGGAAGCGGCGGAATTTATTCAAGGCTTCAGACTCTTTTTTCGTTCATCATGATCTTCTCGTATTATCTTTCCCGCAAATTCATGAAAAAGGACAGGATCGCTATGACCATGGAGTTTGGAGCAGTATTGAAGATCCTTTCGACTTATTCATTGATCTTTGTGCCGAATACTGCCGGGGCAATCTTTTATGGGATAGGCAATGCGATGGCTGCCGCTTTTTATGACAACGGCTATTCCTATCTGTCAGCGAATATCATCGGCCGTTACCGGGATGAGATGACTTCCAGAGTGGTCGCTAAGGAGACGTATCTATCTTTGTCGAGATGTACATCGATGGCGCTGGTGATCCTGGCTTATCTGCTTTTGCCGGAAGCTTTATATCTGAAGATCTCTGTCGGTATCCTTTCGCTTTCAACGATCGTCGTGACCAAGATCTTATTGAAATACAAGTCCTGAAAAAAGAAGGCAAGTGCCTTCTTCATATCGTTTTAAGGGTCTCAATGATCCTTTCTTTTGTTTTTACGGTGAGCGTATCGGTAAACATCTCATAGGTGATGTATTCAAATCCGATAGGCAATACGTAGGGACCGTAGCCGTTGGAATAGCTGATCAGCAGACGTTTCTCTTTGTCAACACAGTCCATGTAGGCAGAGAAGATCTCGTTGGGGAAGAAGATGATCCGCATCGCTCCTACCTGCAAGGAGGCGATGAGTGCCTTATCGATGGGGGTTCCGAAGATCTGATTGCTTTTCTTTTCGAGTTTGGCCCGTTCGATCTGGCCAAGCCTTATGGTCTCAAGTTCCCGATCGGAGAGATCTGAGCGGATCTTAGAAAGGTCGATCGGCGTGAATTCGTGTTCCATGGGAACTTCCGTTTCGTGATATTCGATCCGGAATTCCTGTTTTACGTGATCGTCTTCCATCAGTTTCGTGATCTGTTCAAAAAGGCGGTCACCGAGTTTCTTCAGGGCTTCATAGTCCTGTCCGTCCCGTACGAAGCGGGAGGAGATGTCTCCGGCTGCACCCTGAAGGAAAGTGTGGTCGCAATGCGGATATCTTTCTTCCATACGGGATAAGACATAGCCGGGATATTCGGCTGAGAAGTAGGGAATGTTGGCTTCAAGGATCGTCGGATGACAGTTGTAGGCGACGATATTGAGGAAATTGTCTTCCTTTTCATAGAAGCGGAATAAAGAAAGCGTCTCGTTGTTTGTCTCATAGCCGGAGATCCTGGATTTTCCTATGGCAGTCGAATGGATCTTCTGATAAGAGACGGATACTTCCTGAAGCTCCCGGTATTCCATCTTTACAACTTCTTGTTTCAGCAGTTCACAGAGATAGTTTACATATTCAGGATCACGGACACTGTTGGCGTAATGTGTGTGGGTAGCGGAAGTGATGACGCGTATGTTTTTGTTTTCATAATATTTCTGAAAATGATCCTGCAGCTGATTGCGGTGTTCCAGATCGAAGGCCAGCAGGTCGAGGGAAAAATGGATGATCCATGTTTCCTCGTCTTTGAAAGAAAAGACTCTGGCATAGAGCGGATCGTGGTAGTCGAACAGTTTTTCCACCTGACAGGAATGTCCGCACTGTGTTGTGGGGAAGGGCGAACGGATATCGATCTTTTTGAATGCGTACTGCATATTTCCTCCTAAATCAGTCTGTAGTGTTTCAAGGCGTTATACAAACCATCTTCGTCGATGTCGTCTGTGACGTAGTCGGCGTGTTTTTTCAGTTCTTCATAGGAATTGCCCATGGCGATGCCGATGGCACAGTGTTCCAGTATGGTGGTGTCATTTTCACCATCGCCGACAGCCAATGTTTCTTCAATGTCGATCCCGTAT
>CADBND010000238.1 GCA_902795875.1 uncultured Erysipelotrichaceae bacterium | reverse complement strand
TGATAGGATCCGGTCTTTCGTCATGGATGAATATTCAAAGCAGTTTCCAAAGAAAAACTGCTTGACATTCCTTAGCATGATTATAGATGATGTTGTGCGTGATAGAAGGGTACGGGAGTGCAATAAATTGATATAATGATTATTAATAGAAGCATATTCGTTCAATGAAAGGGGGACCTATGGACGGTATAACAGATAATTCTTTTTCCATTTCGAATAAGAGAATGATACTGGTCGCAGATGATGAGATGATCAACCGTGAACTGCTGTCCGGGGTCCTTAAGAGCGATTATGAGGTGATCTTTGCGGAGGACGGGAATCAAGCTCTTTCCAAGATCTATGAATATAAGGATACGCTGTCTTTAGTCCTGTTGGATATCCTGATGCCGGGGAAGACCGGTATCGATGTCCTGAAGGAGGTCAAGGCTGATCCGACAGTCGCACGTATTCCGATCATCGTCGTGACTTCGGAATCTACAGCGGAGGTGGAGAGCCTCAAACTGGGTGCTGTCGATTTCATTCCGAAACCCTATCCGGCTCCCGGTGTCATTCAGGCCCGTGTCTCCAGAACGATAGAACTGACCGAAGGAAAGGACCTGATCCGTTTTACAGAGAGGGATTCTTTGACAGGTCTTTACAATAAGGATTATTTCTATCATTATGCCAAGCAGTTCGATCAGTTCAACCGGAATGTCGATATGGATGCGATCATTGTCGATGTCAATCATTTCCGTATGATCAACGAGAGATACGGCAATACCTATGGCGATGAGGTCTTGAGAAGGATCGGTGAAAAGCTGAAGGAGATGGTCCATGATGACGGCGGTATCGTATGCCGCAAGGAAGCGGATACTTTCATGGTGTACTGTCCGCATCGCGAGGACTACAAAAAGATCCTTGAGAATGCCTCGGTGGGGCTTGGAGGAGAGGAGTCTTCCGACAATCGTGTACGTTTGAGGATGGGCGTCTATTCCGATGTGGATAAGGCCTTGGATATGGAGCGGCGTTTCGATCATGCCAAGACGGCTGCTGATACGGTCAAAAACAGTTTTTCGAAGACGATCGGTTATTACGACAACGAACTTCATGAAAGAGAACTCTATGCCGAACAGCTGATCGAGGATTTCCCGAAAGCGTTGGCGGAGGATCAGTTCAAAGTCTACTATCAGCCGAAGTTCGATGTGACTTCGGATGTGCCTTTACTCGTGAGTGCAGAAGCGCTGGTGAGATGGATCCATCCGGATCTGGGTATGATCTCACCGGGCGTGTTCATTCCGCTTTTCGAGGAGAATGGCCTGATCGAGAGACTAGACAATTACGTATGGCGTCAGACCGCAAAACAGGTGGCGGTCTGGAAGAAGAATTATGATTATGCGATACCGGTATCAGTCAATGTATCCCGTATCGATATGTATGATCCGCAATTGACGGATATATTAAAGACGATATTGGATGAAGAAGGGTTAGATTGCAAGGACCTGATCCTGGAGGTGACGGAATCGGCTTATACGGAAGATTCAAAGCAGATCATTGAAATGGTCGAGGGACTGCGGTCGATCGGTTTCCGGATCGAGATGGATGATTTCGGTACCGGATATTCTTCTTTGAATATGATCTCGAATCTGCCGATCGATGCGCTGAAACTGGACATGCAGTTTGTGCGCAATGCCTTCAAAGAGGGTGGCAACACCAGGATGCTGGAGGTGATCATCGACATTGCGGATTTCCTTAAGGTACCGGTGATCGCAGAAGGTGTCGAAACCGAGCAGCAGCTCGATGCATTGCGAAAGCTCGGCTGTGATGTCGTGCAGGGATACTTCTTCTCAAAGCCTGTTCCGGCAGCGGAATTTGAACCTTTCATATTGCAGAAAAAGGAAGCGGAAAAGACGATCGCCGAAAAGGAAGCGGATATGGAAGCCAAACTGAAGGAAGCGAAGATCTTTGCGGCCAGCGGTCGAAGCAATATTTCGCAGATCGATTCGAATGTCACTGACAAACAGGAGGAAAGTTCCGGAGTCGAACTGAGGAAAGTCAACATCGTTTTCGTGGCTGTCGCTTTCGTTCTAGCACTTCTGCTTCTGCGCCTGGACAAGGAAGTTGCCGGCGGATATGAACGTATGAACGAAGCATCTGACCGTTTCCTTTCCGCTCAGAATGCTGCTTCCGATATGATGAATGCTTCCGATTATCTTACTGATCGGGTAAGATGTTTCGTTATGACCGGAGATCTGCAGTATCTCAATGACTTCTTTGAGGAGGTCGAGGTCACACGCAGAAGAGACAACGCGGTAAGAGATCTTGAGGATCTTCTGGAGGGAAAAGATAATATCGCTCTGGAGAATCTCAATATCACCTTGCAGCTTTCCAATGAATTAGTGGATAAGGAATATCAGGCAATGCGTCTGATCCTGGAATCCGGGGATTACGATATGAGCAAGGTTCCGGAGAAGTTCGCAAATATCACTTTGGCTCCGGAAGATCTGCAGATGAGTCCTGACCAGCAAAGGCAGAAGGCCAGAACGCTGGTCTTTGATAACAACTATATGCAATACAAGGAACGTATCCGGGAAAATGTTTCGCTTTGTACGCAGGCTTTGATCCATGCGTCTTCCGATGAACTTCAG
>CADBND010000237.1 GCA_902795875.1 uncultured Erysipelotrichaceae bacterium | reverse complement strand
GCATCTTTAAGTTTAGGAAATAATACATCAAAAAAGCTACGATTCTTGGCATAATCGGGCATGAAATTTTTAAGCTCCTTTATCAGATTGACGCTACTGACAAAAGGCTTCGTAGTATAACCAAAATGTTCCAAAAACCAAAGTTCAAAACAAGGATTCGAGGTAACCAGCATAATATTTTTAGGTTCAGCAATTGCTTTTGCCTCCAAATACTGTTTTTCTTTACTTGTTTCTATATCAAGATCAAATATGCCCACAGCAAAATCACCATTTTTACTTGATATACTCTCCGTTTTTGCTTTCGTAATAGTATTTTTAACAATATTTACAGCATCTGTATCATTTCCATCCGCAAAAATAAAATGATACTTGCTTTGCTTTTTCTCCAGACTTCTTAAATAAATTTCCTCAGTCTTATTATTTCCTTCAGTTCCTACAACGATAATCTTTCTTCGTTCCCTGGTTGGTCTTGTCTTTACTACCTTTTTAATACTCTTTACCATTCAACTCCCCCCTCCGGAAAAGGAATTGCACCATATCTACCTTGTAAATATCCTTTCTGTATATTCTCAGATTTTCTTGGTGAAAAATCAGCGAGAGAATACAGATCTGTTATGCCTGTCCTATTATCTTTTTCAACAAAATAAATCTGATCTCTACGGAACAATTCGAGATCTAATAAATTAATATCATGTGAATTGAATATTAATTGTGCCCCATTACGATTAACTTCCAAGTCATTAAACAGACCCACCAGATATCGTGCAAGATTCGAATGGAGGCTATTATCCAATTCATCAATGACTATGGTTCTGCCTTTTTCCAATGCTTCCATAATAATCGGACCATATGCAAACAAAAGCATAGTTCCGTCAGATTCGTGGTCAAAAGGAAGCTTGTAAGACTGAAAACTGCCGTCTTTCTGTTCGACTTGGTGAATGGTGTCTAATCTAAATCTTTTAATAGTTCCAAGCAATGACTGATCTATTTGAATACCTGGAACAATTGAAATCGGCGCGCTTTCAATTACTTCCGATTCAAATTCGTAATCCTGAATATTGATTTCAGCATGTTTTAACATTGATAGTAAGAATTCTTTTGTATCTTTATTATCTTTATGCCTATCAAGATAATCCAAGTATTGATTACTTTGGATAGATAATCTATTATATGTGTCTATTCCTTCAGCAAACCAAAGGTAAGCATCTTTTGTTTCTTCACAATTCCATGCAGTCGCAGTGCACATGAATAGCTTATTGGATGTGTTTTTATATTGGAATTCAGAAAGATGCTTATATGCAGTAGTAAAACGATAATTTGTAATATCAGTTCTTTCAAAGATCATCGTTGGCTTAGAAGATTTATATTCATATAAGTATTCTTCATAAACATATTGTGCATCTGCCAAAAAGCCATACTCAAATTTTTTACCATTGTGTACGAAAATGAAATCCATTTTCGTTTTTTCTTTCTTTTTGTTTTCATCAAATAAAAATGGTTCAAATCCAGTGGGCATATTAACTTGCATATTATTCGATCTTCTTACAAGCATGATTGCACTAGTCAATGCTTTAAAAATATTGGACTTTCCAGCACCATTTGCTCCGTATAAAGCGAGTGACGGAAGGATTCTGTCCTTTCCCAAATGAATAATATTATTTTCGTGATCTTTACTTGCATTTGCAAAAGCTGTTAAAACTATTTCATCTTTTATCGACATAAAGTTTGAGACATTGAATTGTAAAAGCATGACACAATCTCCTTTTCATGCAAATAATAACATTTTGAACTGGATTAATCAAGTTATAAAGTCATTTTCTGCATGTTTTTTGCATTTTTTATGTTTTTATATTCATAATTGATTATTTTGGATCAGTAATGCAATAAAAAAAGAACCTATTCACTTGAAATAGATCCTTTGTTTTCATTTGGTGCCCTTGGGGGTATATTTGCTAAAAATCTGAAGTGCTCGACAAACGAAAGAGTATCTGCTTGTCTTTACATCCCTATCTTAACATTTATTATTCTTTTTGCAAGATGTGATAGATGTAATAACCAGACAATAGAGTGTTATGGCGATCCGCTTGAGATTCCCCCCGGAATCCCTGACTTCACACATTTGTACAACACGATGATGGTATTCCACTTCAGCATTTAGCTCCATCAAGAGGCTGCGATGGGTACGTTTGTAATAATGAATGATCTTATTCTTTTGTTTTGTCCTGTCTTTTAATCGTGTCCTTTTCTTTTCTTATCTCTGACTTAAGAATAACAGATATGATTTATATTGTCCTTATCCGAAAACGGATAACTATTCTAATAGTAGTAGCAACGTTCATTAATCGCAAACGGATTTCAGTGACTCAAGGCTTGTTTGGTTTTCTTCCAAGTACGATTTTAATTCTAATAATTCGTTTTTTCTTCTTGCGACAACAAACTCGTGATTGAAAACATATTCCATACATAATGCTTGTTTATTCATGTGAAGAATATCATCAGTATCACTCACAAGCCAAAGATTAACATTCTTTTCTAGCGGATAATCTTTTGAAATTAACCCAACGGCACAAAAAGGAGTTATCGGCGCTATTACGCAAGGAAATCTGTTGCTTGAAATCAGATAAAAGCAATTTTGGGGTACCACGAATTCCTTGTCTGTTTTATTTGCCAGTACCATCATTCGTGATTCACTAATCTCTGGAACAATGCCGCTATTAAGCTTTGTTGAAAAGAACGCAAGACCATCGTGGCTTGTTTGGTCATCTAATAATCCAGCAACTAAACTTCCTTTAAGAAAATCCGAATATGCTTTTTTACTACGAAAAGCTGCTACTGATATATATTGCTTACATATGTTTTCTGCATCAACAGGGAGAATCAGTGACTCTTCACCTTGCTCTACGAAAGTTGCAATTTTATAGGCAAGTTTAGAAAAAGGATTTTCAATTTGTTGGTTTAGATATTGTTCCAATTCTTGAGAATAGTATCCTTTTTGCGTCCCGAGTTTTTTTGTACCACAAGAGTGCAGCTTGCAATCATTTAGATTCAAATTCCATACTTTTCCATTCTTACTCCTAAAGTTATTTAGAATGAATCGTGGAAGTTGGATGTGGGAATTAACATTCATTGATAACCTTTCTTGATATCACTTCCAAATATCGTTATATGTATCATATAGCTCATTGATTTCTTTCTGATACTCGTCACAGTCGACTAATACATAGCCATATTTATTAATAAGTATCTCCTCTCATCCTCTTGATCATTCCACCAAGAGATTTCGATTTTATCGTCAGTCTTTCTGAATATGACATCCGGAACTACAGCACCTGATCTGGCATGATACCAGGAATGGTTATATGTCCAGTCATCCAGACTGTCATAATATTTTTCCATTTCTTCATCGTTTTCCGATTCAAAGTCACGTGCGTTATTATCCAGTTCCGATGCACATTCGCCGGCAATGTTATCAACAGGAAATGGATCATCCTTATAAATGAAACAGATAGTGTCATGAAGATAATTGATTCGTCATTACATAACAGAATTAATATAAGAATCTCATTTCATATTTTGGTATATTATCCTTAATATACTACTTCTGCTTTTATAGACTTGAAAAAAGAATCTACTCACATGAATAGATCCTTTGTTTTTCCTTTTGGTGCCTTAAGGGGGATAGAAACAAACCCCGGCCTGTTTTGTACGACCTTAAAAGAGATATTGCTTATCTAAGTACATAATAACACAAAACAGATCGTTTGCAATATACTCAGATATCGGTTCTTTGATGTTCGTAAAGCGTTCGAAAATGCCCCTACAAAATAAGTTTGGAAGCCTTAAAGAGTATTGCGCGATATTCAACTGCTGTGTTTTCTCAGTCATCTAGCGTCTTTCTGCCAAGCAGAAAATCAAAAAGATAGAGATTCAGGATGCCATCATCATCGGTATAGGTAATTGGATTGTCTTTTCTGATGATGATCTTCCTGAATCCTTTGCGGATATTCAGAAGAGATGTCTTTTCCTGTTCCTCTTTTCCTTCTCTGGACATTCCCTGGGCTACCTGTATGTAATACTTCCTGCTTCCCTTGCTGGCAATGAAATCGATCTCAAGCTGTTTCTTTATGTATCTGTCTTCTTCCTTCTGATTGGTCTCCACCACTCCGATATCGATGTTGTAGCCTCTGATACGCAGTTCGTTGTAAACAATATTCTCCATCAAATGCGGCTCTTCGAGCTGTCTGAAATTGAGTCTTGCATTCCTGAGACCGATATCTTCGAAATAGTATTTCAGTGGTGTATTGATGTACCTGCATCCTTTGACATCGTATCTTTTTGTCTCACTCAGCAGGAAAGCATTCTCCAGATAGGCCAGATAGCTCTTTACCGTCTCCTGATTGATCTTTATTTTCTTCACAGTCTCAAAGGTGTTTGAAATCCTGTTGGGATTTGCTAAAGAACCGATCGAAGAAGCCATCACATCGATCAGTTCTTCCAGTTCACCGACGTTTCTGACCTTGTTTCTTTCAACGATATCTTTGACATAGGTCTCATCGAAGAGATCCTTAAGATACTTTGCCTTCTGTTCGTCCGTTTCTCTGGAAACGATCATCGGCATGCCGCCATAGATCATGTACTCATTCCAGGCTGCATTTTCATCTTTTGTGCTTACCGAAAAGAATTCTTCAAAAGAAAGCGGATAGACGTGGATCTCATCCCCTCTTCCCCTGAGTTCCGTCTTGACATCGGTAGACAGAAACTTCGAATTGCTTCCGGTAACGTAGATATCGACATTTTCTTTTCTTAAGAAACTGTTCAGGACAGATTCGAAGCCATCCACCTCCTGTATCTCGTCCAGTAAAAGATAATACTGACCGTCATCCCTGATCTGCTGTCTCAGATAATCAGCCAGAGCGTGCCTGTCAAGAAGATGCTCGTTTTCTTCAACATCCAGCTGGACCATGACGATATGATCATCATCAATTCCCATTGACTTAAGGTAGTCACGGAAGATCCTGTTCATAAGAAAGGACTTGCCGGATCTGCGAAGTCCTGTGATGACCTTGATCATTCCGTTGTTCATTCTGTCGATGAGCTGATTCAAATAGATATCCCTGTTTATAATCATAGTTACTCCTATCCGAAATTTTTGCGATAATTGAACTTTTTTCGGTTATATTAACACACGATTCCCGGATATATAAGCGCTAAGTCATCGCATGATATTTGACAGCTCTGAAGAACTTATTATCTGTTTCTTCTTTATGATAATATCTACAGCAAGGTCCATATTAGTTTTTATCCGATTTTTTACTGATCTGTCGTTCCTACAGTTCACTATCCGTCAGCCATTGAGCCAAGTTAATGATACGTATGCCTTCAAACTGATATTCCGGATGATGTGTCCTTGCAATCAGCAGTTT
>CADBND010000236.1 GCA_902795875.1 uncultured Erysipelotrichaceae bacterium | reverse complement strand
TTACCGTATGGACAGGGAAGGAAAACTTCTTTCCTATACGTGGTGATGTGACGAAAATGCAAAAAATCTTAGTAGATAATTAAGGAGTATTATTCCGTATTAGGAATTATAATAGATGGTGAGTGCAAGGGGGTATCGTTATGGCTGATGAAAAAAATTTCCTGGATCAGTTTTCCGCGGAAGATGGAAAACCGGCCAGTTTCCAGGAGGAGGAAAGAGTTCCTGTCACCAGAGAAAGACGACCTCTGAATATAAAAGCGCTGTTCATTGCTTTGGCGATACTGATCGCGTTGCTGATCGGCTCTTATTTCCTGTTCTGGGCTCCGAAGATCGTGATGCCTGATTTTGTCGGGAAAACGAGAAGCGATGTAGCGGCCTGGGTCAAGCAGCAGGGAATAGAAGCTTCCGGCATCATCTTTGACGATACCTACGATTTCGATGCAGCGGAAAACAGCATCATGACGCAAAGCGTCGCACCGGGCAAGAAAGTAAGAAAGAACGTAAAACTGAATTTCATGCTTTCACTGGGTCCTGATCCCGATGAGAGGATCTCAGTCCCTGATCTCGAGACGATGACCAAGGACGAGATACAGCAGTGGATCAACGAAAACAAGCTGCTTAAGACTAAGACCATCACAGCCTACAACAACGAAGTGGTCGAAAACAATGTCATCGATTATTCTTTCAGCGGTTGTGAAGAAGACAACTTTACCAGAGGCTGTACGCTGCGGATCAATGTTTCCAAGGGGCCTGCTCCGGCAGGTAAGGTCACAGTCGAGGATTTCGAGAAGAAACCGTTTGCGACCGTAGAGGCCTGGGCGAAGTCCAATAAGATCGAACTGGTAAAGGTAGAACAGTACTCGGACAAGATCGATCTGGATTATGTCATATCACAATCCATCGCTTCCGGTAAGACGATCAAGGAAGGCGATTCCATGACGGTCGTCGTTTCCAAGGGCGTAGCGGTCTATATGCCTAATATGGTGGGCTGGACCAAGAAACAGGTCGAGGCCTGGTCAAGAAAGAATCCGACTGCTTTCATCGATATGGAGAAGGGTCTTTATTCTTCGGAAGAGAAGAACATCATCCTGTCTCAGTCTCTGGCTGCCGGTTCTCTGATCGATCCGGCGGAGCTGATCGAACTGACCGTTTCACTTGGCAATATCGTCGATGTACCGGCCGGTTTTGTGGGACAGGAGTATCATGCGACCGGCGGTCTGCATGACTGGAAGGATGAACAGAATGCCCTTGGTGCGAATATCTCAGTCAACCGGATCAAGGATTTCTCTGATGATATTCCTGCCGGTGCCATCATCCGCTACGACAACGGTGTCTATGTAGGCGGTACATTGAACGCCTGGATCTCGAGAGGAAGGAATATCCTTCTGGAAGATTACGATTATGACGATGGCAATTCGATTAAGACTTTGAAGTGGACCGATCTTGCGGCAGGCTTACTGACTGAAGAAGAGGCCAGGATCCTTTGTGATCAGGCGAAGGTCACTTATGAGGTCGAATACGAATACAGGGAAGGCAAAAACAACGGTGATGTCATTTCGGCAAGACGTTGGGACGATAAGCCGATCCGGGCAGGTACTTATCTGCCGGAAGATATCATCCTTTATATCAGCGTATGCGATGACGCTTATAAAGAATAGGAGTTTTTATGAATTTTATAAACAGAGCATTCAAAAATGTGACCAGGAAGATATCCAAGACGATCCTCCTGGTGCTCACTTTCTTTTTGATCGGTAATCTGGTCATCATCGGTCTGGGTGTATCGAGTGCTTCGGAAAGTGCCAAGATACTGACCCGTCAGAAGATGCGGGCGGTCGTCACATATGCGATCGATTACAACAAGGTCTCCCGTTATGCGGAATCGATCGAAGACGAGGATGAACTTGAAGAGTTCTACAAGAACTATCCCCGTGTCAAGATCGCCGATGTGGAACCGATCTTACAGGATCAGAGGGTCCGTATCGCCAACTCCATCTCCAACAATATGTGGTATTCCGGTTCGGACAATTCTTTCGATTTCGTTCATCTGGGAAATTCCCGGGAACAGAACATGGATGAAAGCGGCGGGCAGTCCTGCTGGTACGACGAATCGGGAACGATGCAGTGTGAGAACTACAAGGAACCTTACTTCTTCATCAAGTCCAACCTTTATCCGGGCATGATCGAATTCGAAGATGGCGATTATCGGATCGTGAACGGCCGTTTCTACAATCAGGAAGAGATCGATAGGGGTGCCGGTGTTTGCGTGATCTCCGAGAATCTGGCTCAGACCAACGGTGTGGGCGTCGGCGATCAGATAACGCTGGCTTCCAGCTACAATTCTTCCTATACAAAGCGTTTCGGTATCACGGATGAGGAACTCGATGTTCCTCTGGAGATCGTTGGTATCTTTGCGCACAATTCGCCTCTGACGCCGGATTCACCGAATTACGATTATGCTTCACCTTACGAGAATCCCGACAATATGATCTTTGTTCCGACGACGACCGTATTCATGGCACAATTGCCTATGCAGCAGAAAAACTTTGACTATTATGCTGCACAAGCCGATCCGGATGATGAATACTATTCCAATCCCGATAACCGTCCCAGCGCGGACAACATGGAACAGAACATGTATATCGAGAATGTGACGATCCTTCTCGACGATCCGCTCAATGTGGATAAGTTTATCGAGGATCATCAGTCCACACTGTCCCAATTTGCTTCGCTCGATGCGAACAACGAGGAATTCAAGAGACTGGCCAAGCCTTTGGATACGTTAAGCATGTATGCCAACTTCATCGTCTGGCTGGTGGTGATCAATGCGATCGTCATCATCACTCTGGTCACGGCTTTGACTCTGAAGACCAGGGAATATGAGATCGGTGTCTTACTTTCCGTAGGTGCTTCCAAGATCAAGGTGATCGCGCAGTTCTTTGTGGAACTGGCGATCGTGGCGATCCTTGGTTTCTCATTATCCGTGGTATCCGGTTCACTGATCGCAAAGAGGATAGGCAATACTGTTCTGGAAGCACAGATCGCGACCAGTGATCTTGAGGAAGAGGAGGATTTCAACTCCGGCAATTATCTTGATCCGTGGAGCACGGATTACACGACAGATATCACTCTGGAGGATCTGGTATCCGAGTATGAAGTGACGGTCTCTCCTTTGATCATAGCCGAGATCTTTGTGCTGGGTCTGGGGATCGTATTGATCTCAGTCGTCATTCCTTCCTTCATGATCATGCGCTACAATCCGAAGAAGATCCTGATGAATCAGAACTAGGAGGCGGATATGTCAGAAATACTGAAACTTGAAAATATCAATTATTCCTATATCGATGGCGGCTACGAGAGACAGATCCTGAAGGATCTCAGTTACGGTTTCGAGGCCGGCAAGTTCTACACGATATTGGGTCCTTCCGGTTCGGGCAAGACGACATTGTTGTCGATCATCGCGGGTCTGGATACGCCAAACAGCGGTGAGATCTACTTCGATGGCAAGAATATCAAAGAGATCGGCTTATATAAATACAGAAGGAATTCGATCTCCATCGTCTTCCAGCAGTACAATCTGATCTCTTATCTGACGGCTGTGGAGAATGTGATGCTGGCGATGTCGGAGACCGACAACAAGCTTCCCAAGGACAGGAAGAATGTCGCTTACAATCTGCTCGCCCGTTTCGGAATTGTCAGGTCCAAGGCGGACAGGATGGTCAATCAGCTTTCCGGTGGTGAGCAGCAACGAGTTGCGATCGCCCGGTCACTGGCTTCCAATGTGAATCTGATCTTTGCGGATGAGCCTACCGGTAACCTGGATACGGCGACGGAGAAGGAGATCATCGCGATCTTCAAGGAGCTGTCTCATGAATTCTCCAAAACGATCATCGTCGTTACCCATTCCGATACGGTATCGGCCATGTCGGACCAAAGGGTCCTTTTGAAAGAGGGAAAACTTCACGATATATCCTGACGGGGCGAAAAACGTCCCGTTTTGTGTATAATGATTCCATTAAGAAGGAGAAGACTATGAGCACCGTGGTATATAAGGGAAATATCATAAGCAGTGAGTCGTATGACAGACTTTCCGTTATTCCAAACGGATATGTGACCGTTGAGGATGGGATGATCACAGATGTGTGTGATCATCTGAAAGAGGAATACAAGGGACTGGAATTACGGGATTATAAGGACAGACTGATCATTCCGGCTTTTTCCGATCTGCATATGCATGCGCCGCAGTATACACAAAGAGGCATCGGAATGGATTGTCTGCTGATCGAGTGGCTCAACCGTTATACTTTCCCGCAGGAATCGAATTATTCCGATAAGGAATATGCGAAAAGCGTTTATGCGAAACTGATAAGTGATTTTGTTGCGCAGGGAAGTTTCCAGCTTTCTTTGTTTACCACGATCCATTATGATGCCTGCGATATCCTTTATAAGATGTTGAAGGAAGCGGGATTGTATGCCTATACAGGTCTGGTGAATATGGATATGAATTCTCCGGATTATTATGTGGATGATACGGATGTTTCCTTAGAAAAGACAGAGAAATTCATCATCGAACATCCCGACAGCGAAAAAGTAAAGCCGATCCTGACACCGCGTTTTGCGCCGACCTGTTCAAAGAGACTGATGGAGGGCCTTGGTGAACTGGCAAAGAAGTACGATATCGGAGTCCAGACACATCTTGTGGAATCAAGGGAAGAGGCTGCCTGGGCAAAGGAACTGTATCCGGAATTCGGTTCGGATGGACTGATCTATGAAAGATGCGGATTGCTTCAGGGGAATGGTCCCAAGATCTTTGCCCATGTCATCTTCCCGTCTGAAGAAGAGGAAAGGATCCTGAAGGAATACGATTGCATCAGCGTACATTGTCCGGATGCGACTTCCAATATCACGGCAGGTATCATGCCGGCGTCGGACCTGATCAACAAGGGTCTGAAGATCGCTTTGGGTTCGGATGTCGGAGGCGGACATTTCCTGGGGATATACCGTCAGATCGCAAGGGCAGTGCAGATCTCCAAGATGAAGGAATTCTATGAAAAAGATTACAGAAGGATCGTACTGGCCAATGCCTTCTATATGGCAACAGTCACAGGCGGAAGCATATTCGACAGGGTCGGAAAGATCGAGAAAGGATACCGTTTCAACGCTCTGATCATCGACGACATGCTGGATAAGGAATATAAGACTTCCATCGAGGATGCTTTGGAGCGTTTCTGTTATATCGGAGATGAGCGGAATATCTTTGAACGCTACATTGATGGAAACAGCGTCGATCCTGGTGAAGTCTATCAGCGTTTACTGAAAATGGAAATATAAGAAAAGACCCAGCCTGGCTGGGTCTTTCAATGCATGGAATCTAAATTATTATTCTTTCGGTTCTTCTTCTACAGGAGTTTTCTCGACAGGAGTTTCTTCGACCGGAGCATCTTTCGGTTCGAGAGCCTTCTTCAGACCTTCGACACCTTTTTCAGCGATGTTGATCGTAGTGGTCTTAGCCTTGTTGATCGCATCCTGAACTTCCGGTTTGTTGAAGTAGTCGGTGACTTTACTGAGCGTATCATTCAAGAAATCAGCTGTCTTCTTGAATGCATCGGATGCTTTCAGTTTGTCGAATTCAGCCATGATGTCTTCACCAAGCTTGTCCAGCTTGTTTTCCTTGTCGACTTTGTCGACCAGTTCAGAGACTTTGTTCTTGGTGAAATCGACAGCTTCCATTGATTTCGCTTTTACTTTGTCAAGGAATTCATCCAGCTTTTCATCTTCCTGAACATCATCAATGATGCCTTTGACTTTTTCTATAGATGACTTAATCGCTTCCTCGGTCTTTTCGACGAGTGCTCTGGCTTTTTCCTTTCCGGCATCGTCCAGTTTGTCAGACTTGTCGGCGAGATCCTTTTCGAGTTCCTCTACCTGAGATTCCATTTCTTTTACAGTATCCTCAAATTTATTCATATCAGAATACCTCCTTTAGATTAATTATATAAAAAATCCTTTTTCCATGTGAATAAGAATGATGATAAATTAGCACTCGTTTGGTAATCATATAATGATATAATATTACTGTTATGAGAAGAAGAAGAGGCGGTATCGGAATTTTCGGATTTATAATCATCATGACGATCCTGGATGCTTTTTTTGAGAGCGGTGGTCTGATCATTTTCGGATTGGTCATCCCCGGTCTTGTGACGTCATTAGTCTTCTATGGACTGTTCAAATTCATAAGGATGATCTTCAACGAGGCTGATTCAGGCACACGCAGAAGGACATCTTCCAATGTTCGCAGCAACCGTTCTACAAGTTATGTGAAGAGTTCCAGGAACGCCAAGATCGATGAGGTCCTTTCCGGATACTTTAAAGACAATGTCGCGTTGATCCTTTTCGATGATATCTCGATCTCGACGCAGAGCGGCAAATATACGACTGTCGACAACCTCTATATCTCCTATAAGGGAGAAAAGGTATGTCAGCTGAAGGAATTCAAGTCTTATTATCCCGATGCATATGAAAAGGTCATTTCCGCTTTGGCGAAACTGGCTCAGGAGGGCGGAAAGGTCAAGGAGGAGAAAAAGACCGAGGCCAAGAAAAAGACAGAGAGTTTTTCAGATGCCGAGAAGTTCATCGATCAGATCAACAATCTGAACAAAGGGCTTTCCAACGAAGAAGTCACCAACGGCTTATATCAGACGTGCGAACTGCTGAAGCAGATCGATCTCGTCGACAGGGAGGATGGCACGGTGGATCCCAAGCTCAACAAGCTTTATGAATATTATCTGCCTATCCTGACAGGTATATTGGAGAACTACAAGCGTCTTTCCGATTCGGCGATCAAGAACGATGAATTCAAGAAGTGCGAGACACAGCTTGTCAAGACGATCAAACTGATCAATGAGGCACTTAAGACGATATACAGCTCCTTACATGAAAGTGATTATATGAATCTGAATGCCGACATCAATACTCTGCAGTCTCTGTTGAAGCAGGATGGACTGGTAGAGACTCCGTTCAAGGAGGTCAAATAATGCCTGATAAGAATATCGATATGTTCAAACTGGTCGAAGAGGTCGAGAAGCAAAAAAAGATGGATATCGACGACATCTTCTCGAATCTCGATTCCGTTAAAAACGAAGAAGTGAGAAGGGAAGAGGTCAAAGCGAAGACCTATGAGTCGACCAGCGATCCCAATCTTGTATCGCGTCCCCGTATCCCTTCCGATCTCGGCGGATATGATACGCGTTTTGAATGTTTCAAATGCATCATTGAAAACGTTTCCTATGGGACCAGGAATGTCAACGCTTATGTGGAAGGCCACAAGGATGCGTTGGAGAAGTACTATGGTGATGCTTATCAGAATCGCAAGGATCTCTATGTCATAGAGGCCAGAGTGAACGATGAGATCAATAAGACTGTCTCGCATGAGCAGCTGTATGATAAGGGCTATTACGACGGTCTGGCTTATGTGCTCAAGGCTTTGAAGCGTTCCAAGGAGTTGCTGATGCAGAGGATCAGCGCAGAAATGATCAGGAAACTATAATATGTCAGTACATGATGAAAAAGAAAAGATGATGGAAGAACTCTTCTCTAAAAAGAGAAGCAGTTTTTCTAATATCTACAATGATTCGATGGATATCCTTAAGGACACGGAGACGGAACTGAATAAGATCCTTATTCAGAACCAGAAGGATATCGAGGAGATGACAAAGAAGTTCAACTATTCCGATGAGGATCTCAAGAGACTGAAATCCGATATCGAGAAGGATTTCAATATCAAGATCGAGACACCGGAGACGGTCGTTCTGGGCAAGGCTTCCAAGGAGGTCTTTGAAAATATCTATAAAGATCTTTCCGAGACGATCATCGGCGAGGACGATGCCTGCAAGGCGTTTACGACCGCTTTCCGCAGACCTTATGTCGTCGGTTCCGATCCCCAGAAGATCCGTAACAGTATCATTCTTTACGGAAGCAACGGTACCGGACGTCATCAGATGATCTATACGATGGGGACTTTATTGAAGAAATACGGTCTTACAGTATCGGGAGAAGTGATCGAACTGGATATGTCACGTTACCAGTCCAGTTCCCAGGAAGTGCTGTTCCTGCAGGATATCTATGTGGCTTTGACCGGTAAGAATCCGATCGTCCTGATCGAGAATTTCGAAGAGGCATCTCCGATCTTCAACAGGATGTTGAGTGAACTGGTCCTGGAGGGAAGCTGTGTTCTGAGCAAGCGTTATACCTTGAAAAACAATCAGCTCGTGGAGGCGACCAATACGCTTTCCGGAGATATCATAGACCGGCTCAATGGCAACGATAAGATACTGGTCTTCGTTTCGGAAAAGAATCCGACGAAGATGATGGATGTATTCGGAAAGTCGTTTATCGAGAAGATCGACGACAAGGTTCAGACCAAGAAGCTCGATGAGGAAGCTCTGAAGAAGATCATCGATCAGCTGGTCGATTCACTTGTGAGCAGATGTGCCAACCAGCTGGAGATACAGCTGGAGGTGGATGATTCGATCAAGAATTATCTGG
>CADBND010000235.1 GCA_902795875.1 uncultured Erysipelotrichaceae bacterium | reverse complement strand
GCGATCACACAGTCGATTTCGCAGTTTATTTCCTACATTTCACTGATGAAGGCAGGGATCGGCGGTGCGACGGCGGTCGCTCTATATAAGCCTTTGGCGGAGAATAACACCAGAGAGATCAGTGAGGTCCTTGCGTCAACGGAGAAATTCATGCGGAAGATCTCTTTCGTCTTCCTGATCTTCGTGGTGGTCCTTTCGATCGTCTATCCTCTGTTTATCGTTAGGGAATATGAATGGTTCTTTACCGCTTCATTGATATTCATCATCTCGATCTCCACTTTTGGACAGTATTATTTCGGCTTCACTTATCAGACGCTTTTGAGTGCTGACCAGAAGGATTATATTACGACTTCCCTGGAGATCGTGACGACGATCCTGAATACGATTGTTGCGGTCATTCTTATGAAACACAATATGTCTTTACACTTTGTGAAACTGGGCAGTTCTTTGGTAAACCTGATCACGCCGATCTTCCTTTATATCTACTGTCATAAGAAATATCATCTTATGAAGGTTCATCCCAGTGAAGATAAGATCCCGCAGAAGTGGGATGCGGCAGCACACGAAGTGGCTTCTTTCGTCAACAATAATACCGATGTCATCATTCTGACGATGTTTTTACCTTTGGAGGAGATATCGGTCTATACGGTCTATCACTATGTGATCTCCAATCTGAAGAAGATCGTTACTCGGTTCACGGTCGGTTTCAGTGCTGCTTTCGGCGACATGTATGCCCGCGGTGAGATCGAGGCGATGCATAAAAATCTCAGTATTTTTGAACTGATCATCTTCTCGTTTACTTCTGTTCTATACTCGGTCACGTTCGTCATGATGATCCCATTTGTATATGTTTATACGAGTGGCATCACCGATGCGGAATATATCCGTTCTGTTTTCTCTTTACTGATGATAATGGGCGGTATCTTCAACTGTTTGAGGGTACCGTATCGGGCGATCACGATCGCTGCCGGTCATTATAAGCAGACAAGAAACGGTGCCATCATGGAGGCGGTCATCAATATCGTTGTGTCTGTCGTTGGTGTCGTACTGTTTGGCCTTTCCGGTGTTGCCTTAGGAACACTGTGTGCCATGGTCTTTAGGACATTGCAGTATGTCATATACTTATCGAACAACATCATGTATCGCGATGTTTCATATTTCATTAAACACACAGCAATCTGTTTCTTTATTATGGCAGCAGTTCATCTGATCTCACGTCTGTATATGCCGGTACTGTTCAACGGCTGGATGATGTGGATCAAATATGCGTTCATCACGACGATTCTGGCCGGAACCTTGACTCTGGTCACTGACTTACTCTTCTATCGGGAAGATATGCAGAATACTATAGGCAAGATCCTGGGCATCTTCAAGCACAGATTCAAAAAGGAGAAAGATGCGTAAACTGAGTCTGGAAGAATGTAAGAAGATCTCGCTGGATATCCTGATCGATATCGCTGATTTCTGTGATAAAAACAACATCACTTATTTTCTTTCTGTCGGTACCTTGCTTGGGGCGATCCGGCATAAGGGCTATATTCCCTGGGATGATGATATCGACATCATGATGCCTCGTCCGGATTATGAACGGCTTTTGAAGGAATATAAAGGCCCTTACAAGCTCTTAAAGCCCGAGGAAGGTCTTTTATATTACGCAAAGGCTTATGACCCTGACACTGTCAAATATGAGGCGGATACGGATTACAAAAAGAACAAGCCAATCGGTGTAGATATCGATATCTTTCCTCTGGACGGGGTCGTGAATGATGAAAAGATCATTGAAAAAATGTATAAAAAAGAGTGTTTCCTGGAGACTTTACTCAGGCTTTCCAATCAGCCGATCTTTTTAAGAAAGAATCCGATCAAGTGTATTAACCGTATCATTCCGCGGATCATCGGCAGCAAGAATATCGTAAAGATGATCGAAAAGAATGCAAAGATTTACGATTACGATACCAGTGATTACGTCATCCGCTGGCGTTGGTCTCCAAACGGCTTTACAGGAGCTTTGCCGAAAAGCGTCTATGAAAAAGCGACCGGCGAATTTGAGGGTCATAGCTTCTGTATCCCGAAAGGGTATAATGAGTTTTTAACTGCTTTCTTTGGCGATTATATGACACTGCCTCCGGAGGACAAAAGAGTCGTTCATGATTTTGAATGTTACAGCTTGAAGGAGGACGATGAAAAGAATTAAAGTTGTTGAATTCATCGGCCGGATCCAGGATGGCGGTGCTGAGACGTTAGTCAAGGATTATGCGTTGCTATTAGACAAGGAAAAGTTCGATGTGACGATCCTTTGTGAAGATTACCGTCCGAATTCGAATATCTATAAGGTCCTGAAAGAAAACGACGTAAAGATCGTATGCATGTACGAGAGATCTTTTTTCATAAACAAGGTGATCGCCCGGATCTTTGGGAAAAGATATGTCGCCATGCTGACGAAGAAGGCGATCGAAAAGCTGAAACCGGATCTTATCCATACGCATCTGGAATTGCTGGAAGTCCTCTATTATTTGCGGGATAGCCTAAGTGGGATCAAACTGCTTTGGACATGTCATAATCCTCCGCAGAAACTGATCGGTGATGAAAGACCGGCTGAAAGGGATGCGTGCCGTTATCTTCTCGATCATAACGATCTGCAGATCATTGCTTTACATGAAGACATGGCTAAAGAGATCGAAGAAATGTATGCGATCGACAATGTGGCTGTGATCAGAAATGCCGTCGATTTTGACCGTTTTGTGCATCTGAACAAAGACAAAAAACAAATGAGACAGGAGCTGGGGATCCCACAGGATGCCTATGTGGTTGGTCAGGTCGGACGTTTCGATGAACAGAAGAATCCGAAATTCACACTGGCTGTTTTTGATGAAATGCAAAAGAAATACGATAACTGTTATCTTTTGCTGATCGGCAGGGGTAACCTGGAGAGTGAACTCAGGGAACGGATAAAGGAACTTGGCGTTGAGGATAAGGTGAAGATGCTGGTGAACCGGGATGATGTTCCGGAACTGATGAACGCAATGGACGTCTTTGTTCTGCCTTCTAGATATGAAGGCTTTGGTATCGTATTGATCGAAGCACAGATCGTGGGACTACCTTGTGTTGTATCGGATAACGTTCCCAAGGCAGTCTATCAAAGTAAAAATATCACCTGTTTGTCTTTGAACGATCCTGTGGAAAGCTGGGTGAAAGCTTTACATGATCCAACAGGAAATATCGACAAATACGGCGATATCAATGATTACGATATGAGAAGGGAGATCAAAAACCTGGAAAAGCTCTATTTGAGCAGTTCACGGTAGAGATCGATATATTCTTTGAATTTATCATTCATGTTGAAATGAGAAGCGCGCGCAAGGCATGCTTCTTTTTTATAAGGCTTGTTTTCACAGATACGGATGATCTCTGCCTTTAAAGCTTCGTAGTCACCGGAAGGAACCGATGAACCGGAAGTATCATCGATGATCTCAGCGCTGCCTCCGGTTGCATAGGTAAGTACCGGAAGGCCACATGCCAAAGCTTCCATATTGACAGTCGGGAAGTTTTCATCGGTCGTCGGGTTGACGAAAAGATCGGCTGCCGCATAGATCCTGACCAGTTCTTCCTGGTTGTAGGTCTTGTGGATCGAAATGATGTTATCAGGCAATACTTTGTCCGTTTCTTCATTTGTACCGACCATGACGATCTGATATTTTTCAGGAAGATCTTTTGCCAGCTGTTGGAAGACATGCAATCCTTTTCCAGCATCCCAGAAGTAGGCGACATCCAAAATGATATATTTGTCTTCCAGATGATATTGTTTACGGAAGTCTGTTTCGATCGGTTTGAAGATATCCAGATTGATCCCGTTATTGATGACTCTGATCGGATGATGGTCTTTGAATAAGGAGATCTTGACCAGACCCGCCAGCCAGGCTGAAGGAGTAACGATAGTCATTTTATTCAGGGAATTGTAGACTTTTTCTCTTTTTTGCCAGACTTTGCGGGTATTATCCAGAAACAGAGATCTGGGAAAATAGTCAAGGTGAGGGCAATTGCCGCAGCCCTCTCTCCATTTTTCACAGCGGAACTGTGCACATCTGCCGGTAAAAGCCCAGTTGTCATGCAGGGTCCACACGACCGGAATATCTGCTTTTCTCAGATAATCGAAGAATATGTTTACATTCAGATAATTGTCGCACATGGAATGAACATGAACGAGATCGGGTTTGATCTTTTTGAGCTGTCTTATGAACAGTTTCGTATTGATCACATTGAAATATCCGTTAAGTCCGAAAAGGATCGACAGTCTTTCGGAAATGACCCGATCGAGCCAGGTCCCGATGTAGATCTGATCTTCATAATTGTATTTATGACCAGCTTTGGAATTGCGGCAGAAAGTGTAGACTTTAAAGCCTTCTTTTCTGGCTGTTTTGGCGATATTCAGCATGATGTTGCCGGTCGAGGCATAGTTATTACTGTTAACTTCTACGATAGTCTTCATATTTTGAATTATAACATGGCTCTTGAGTATATATTACCGCCTGTAAATAAAAGATCCCGTTTGTGTTGCGGGATCATTGAGAAATAAATCATTTGAATGAAGAATGATATCAGTAGAGATAGTCTTCGATCATATCTGTCCAGACATCATATGCTTCATCAGTCAGATGAAGTCCGTCATCTGAATATTCCGGTTTTAGATAACCATCTTCTTCCAATTCTGAATACAGGTCTACATAAGTCGCACCTTTTTCTTCGGCGATCTCAGCGATTGCTTTATTGAAAGCAATGATGGTCTCCGGAGATGCGTTTTCCGGCCCCAGGCCGTCCCTGGCGACTGGTGTCACGCTCATGATGTACAGATCAAAATCCCAGCGAGACTGGATATTGTCGACTAAGACTTTATAGTCTTCGATGCATTCATCCAGACTGAATTGCCTTAAGGAGTTGATGCCGACCATAAGGAAGACTTTTTCAGGCCTGAGTGTCTCCAAGGTTCCTACACGGTAATTCATGGCCCGAATGGTATCGGAACATACTCCGAGATTGCAGATGACAAGATCAGGAAACTCCTGTTCAAAAGCGCTTTTATAAACGATGCTGTCACCAAGGAAGATCACATCAGCATCGATCCTCAGCTGGTCCAGGCATCTGTCCCAGGCTGAGATAAAGTGTCTCTGATCGGGCAGCTCATCTCCGGCATTGCTGGAATACAGGTACGAATCGAGATAATCTTCAAATTCTTCTGCCGATTCGGATCGGACCCGTTTATGATTGTATTCGATCACGATCACTAGCGATGCGATAAGAAAAGAGACTGCAATGCAGGATACCAGGATTAGATTCAGTTTCGTTTTTTTATTCATTGGCAAGGCTCCTTTATTGATGATCAGATAACGAATGCTCCGTTTGACGGATCTTTCGTTCTGTTTATGATTGCGTTATGTCTTTTCAGACAGGTTTATTTTATCATTATTCAGGTAGTTTTTGATGCAGGCGTTATGATACTGCCGGAATAGCGCAATCGATTGCTTGCTTGTTATAATGTGTTTGATAATATTTTTAGGCAGAGT
>CADBND010000234.1 GCA_902795875.1 uncultured Erysipelotrichaceae bacterium | reverse complement strand
TAACGGAAAGCGGAGAAGATCTGCTCTGTTTCCATAGCGGATCTTCTGTTCCTTCAGAACATATCTTTCAAGATGGCATCTGCTTAAGAAGCTGTTCATGTAAAGGAATTCTTCGTAGTAGAAGATACGGACACCTAAAAAGGTGATCACATCCCCCTCTTCAAGTTTCTGGCCTTCATAAGTGCCTCCGTTTACCGAAAACGGGATATCTCCATCGATCCTTCCGTTCTCTATGACCATAGTCTGATCCTTGAGATAAGGATCACCGTGTTCGATATCTCCACTGTCAAAACCGATCATGATCTTCTTCTTGTTTAGAAAGAAATCATAATCTTCATACCCCTTGTTATCATCATAAACATACAAAGCGATCCGGTCGAAACTTTCTTCCGTGTCAATGAGATAGGATTGCTTTTTCAGATTGACGAGTTTTCTTCCATCTGACAGGGTGTATCCATCCTTGAGGCCGAGATAGAAGCGACCGTTATTGTAATAGAATACCAACCCTCTATAGGTGAAATGTCTTTCCTTATTCAGAAGGATACTTATCAGTTTCCTTCTGTCCGCTATGATCAGAAACATCAGCTGGTCGACACCAGTATGTTCACATAGGACTGATAGCGGTCATCGTCTGTCTTCACTTCTATCCTGGCACTCCCTTCTTTTAAAGCTGTGACATTTCCTTCTTTATCCACACTTGCGATCGATGGATCGGAGCTGGAATAGGACAGGGATGCCTTATCATATCCTTGTGGCAAAGAACGGATCTCGATCGTGTGTGTCTCGTTTTTCTTCAACACTTCCGCATAGGAATTCAGAACGATTCGGTCAAGTTTCACCTCTTCCATCAGAACAAGAGTCTGTCGTCCGTTGCGGGTACATTTCTTCACAAAATGACCGTTCTCGATATGATGCAGATTATGGAATACCTGATCGTCTTCGTTCATGATCGAAAAAGATCTGCTAAAACCCAGATCATGCATTTTTGAAGATGACGTGTTGATGATGAGATCCATCAGCCAATATAAGGAGACATCCCCGCAGACCAGAACATCCGGATTTCCCTCCGCAAGGTCTTCGAGTCCCGAATAAGGAAGCTCAGAACCGACGCTCTTGTTTCCTCCTTCATCGTCATAAAGATGTAAAGTTGATCTGACAAGGCCTTTCACACCGCCGTCCAGTTCAACATCACAGAGTTTTGTTTTGACGATCTCCAATCCGGCATTCAGCCCCAATGCTGCCTTGGCGGATGCCTGCAGGATCGAGTCGATATCATGTGAACCTTCATTTATAAAACGGGCCTGTCCGTTCTTCGTTTCAAAACCGATCTGATTCTTCGTATTCAAGACAAACTCTGCCTTTCCTGACGCATGAAACTTTGCTGTCACATCCAGAACGATATAGGCTGTCGGGACATCCGGGATCGGAAGCTTGATCTTGCATATGGGGATACTTGCCTCCTGATCGTCCCTTTGCGGTTCGATCATTGAATGAAGCAGATCCAGAAAGGAAGAAGGATCCAGATCCTTGAATTTCAAATGGTAGTTTTTGTATTTTCCACTGGAAACGCCAAGCTTTTCGCTCGTATTGAAAGAAATGGCAAAGAAACAGTTTTTCAGTTCTTTCTTCTCACTGTGCCATTGGAGATATGGCTTCACATTGTTTATGGAAATATCGAGATATACATTGAGGCCGTTTTCGTTTTTCGATAATGGATATCGATCCCGGAACGATTCAGCGTATAAGAGATCCGGAAGCCTTCCTTATTGAAAACATGATTGTTCGAAGAAAGCAACCTGTACCTTTCATTGAAATACGAACTGTTTTCTTCTTCTCCGTAAGGGATGACGACTGCATCCGTAAAATCCATCATCCTTCCCTCTTCCAGGTCCATTTTCGCGAACACATCGTCGTAAGAAGCTTCTCTTCTTATTAGCGAATCACCTTCTTCCTCCATAACATAGAATGTATCGTCTTCAAGCAAAAGATCCCCCGCCTCAAGCGAAGACTTATCTTCCAGGGGCATCTTTCTGTATTCGAATTCCTTTACATTGTTTATATCAGGATGATCGATACGATAGATCGCCTTTTCAATCGTTTCGGAAGCTGTCTTAATATCGACCCGGTCTTTTTTCTTCGCATTTTGCGGAATGAGTCCATATCCTTTCAGGACTTCCATATCTCCCTCTTCGACTCCGATCATCCTTGCGATCGTTTCGCATAAGTACTCCTGTGTCAGTTCCTCATCAAGATGATCGGTATCTTTTTCCATACAGATGCCCCAATTGCATAAAGCTTGAAGATCCTCTTTCGCATTCTTTCCTTCGCCTATGCCGCTTAAAAGCGAAAGATTCTCCAGATAATCTCCTACACAATAAGAAACATCTGCCTTGCAGGCAGTACAGGTAAGCATCAGCATCATTCCTGCCAGACAGATGTTCAGTTTTTTAACCAAAATTTGAAGCATTCGCAACGATCGTTGATTCAAGTGAATCGTAATCGGCAACTGTATTATCCAGAAACCGGGCATAGGATTCGATCACTTCCGACTCATCAACAAACCTCGCGGAGAACTTCCTGAAGCGTGACAGCAGCATCTGTTCGCCATCTGAAAGCCACACTGCATCAAGTTCATTCATCATTTTCGAAACATAAGACAGAATACCGTCCAGATCATTGTTGCAGCTCCTGATCTTGACAGCACTCTCCGCCAGTTCGGGCAAAGCTATTCTGATATCGTTTTCCATAACAGTTTCCTTATGCCGATCTTAAGCGGGCCGCTCTGGCATAGATCTCATCCTGCGTTTCGCGATACGCACGCGCTGAATTCCTTAAGAAATTCGCATATTGACGCATGATGATGGAGATCTGGCGCAGATCGTCTTCAAACGCCTTGATCTGATTAGTGAATGCGGTATTGTCCTTTCCCTTCCACGAAGCAGACATCTTATCGACCTGAATGTAGATCGCCTGATAACTGCGATCATACTCGCGATTTGCCTCTTCGATCTTTGTTGCGACCGCTTCAAGTCTTTCCGGTTCGACCATTATTGATCTCATAAGTATTTCCTCCTTCACTTCTTTATTTGTAGGAAATACGCTTTATCCTAAATCTTTTTCTGATCAAAGATAGGATAAAAGAAAAAACGGAGATTTTTCTCCGTTTATTAGCCAATCTGCTTGTATCTTGTTTATTTGATCTTCAGGATCTCTTCGAGCGGTTTGCGTGGTCTGGCGACGACTTCCTGATCTCTTTTTCCGATCGCGATCACCGGCATGATGATCTCATCTTCAGGGATCGCAAAGTATTCGCGTATTGCCTTTTCATCCCTGAGTCCCATGATCAGCGTATCATATCCCATTTCGCACGCCTTCAGAAGCAGATAAGAATTCTGCAGACCCAGATCATAGCTTCCCCAAAGGTCACCTTCTTCACTCATAACACCGGGGCTCACCGCTCCGGAAAGACCTTTTTTGAAAGTGGAAATGATGTAGGATGCGTTCAGAGTCGAACGTTTATTGAAATCGGGAAGCGCATCGTATACGGTTTGTATCGCTTCATTTGATAAAGCCACATAATAGCGACCGGTCTGGGAGTTCTTCCAGGAAGCCGCAAACTGTGCACAATGGATGATCTCTTCGACATCTTCTTAAAACTGTCACTTCCTTATATTTCCTGACACTTCTTCTGTTTTGAACGAGTTGATCGAATTCCATATCTGATCCTCCTTACAGAGATATTATCTCATATCGGATATGATGATTCATCTTTTCGCCCTTTCGAAGTATCGGAAGAAGATATCTGTCTCCATAATTGATCCCATTGGGGAAATACTGGCATTCCAATGCGATCCCGCCAAACGGCTTGTATTCAATACCATATTTTCCTTTTTCTCCTGAAAGATAGTAAGCGGTATACAGATGCATATCGGGAAGATCGGAATAGACCCTCAATTCAAGCGTATCATTGCGAAGACCTGCCATGAGCTTTTCACTCATATCTTCCCAGACATAATTGTTGTCGATCCCCTTTTCCAATTTGGAGAGATTTTCAGAAAGCTTTCTGTAAGTCCGGAAATCATAAGGTGTATCCGCAACATCATCTACTTCATCAAGCGTCAGAGAATACGCATCAGTCGGTGCATAGTTATCGGTAGTGATATAGAGTTCGTCATCAAGGATCGTTTCCTCTCCCAGAGTGAAGTAAGAATGATTCGTGACATTGAAGATCGTATCTTCGTCTGATTCCCCTTCGAAAGAGAAATCCAGGCTGTTCCCAATAAGCCGGTAAGTCACCTTTGTGAGCAGGTTTCCCGGAAAACCTTCTTCTCCATCCTTTGAAAAATAAGAAAGTGTGATGCGATCGTTATCAACTTCTTCGCATTTCCACTCCTTGAACGCAAAACCATTGACTCCGCCGCCATGCAACTGATTCATGTTATCGTTGACAGACAGTTTATATTCCTTGCCATTTAGTGTAAAACGGGCGTTACCAATACGATTGCTGTTACGTCCGATCGTCGCACCGATATTGGTACCGGAGTAGCAGATATAGTCTTCGTCTTTTTCAAAGCCCAGAACCATATCGACACCGCTTTTCTTATCGATCAGTCGGCATAATGTCGCACCCAGCTGGCTGATCTCCGCTTTCAGAAATTCATTTTCAATTATGTATCTCATATCGATCCTTTCAACCGATCCTTTTAACGGTCTTGCCTTCTAGCATTTTTCCATACACGATCACTCTCTCAGGAGGGAGATCAGGATCGTTTATCATCTGTATCAGTTTACGGGCAGCCAGCTGACCGAGTTCTTTCGTATTCTGTTCGTATGTGGTCAGATTCATGATCTTGGCCATATTGATACCATCATATGCGGCTGCTGAGATATCCTGCGGGATGTTCAGACCGTATGAGGTGATCATTTCCATTCCGCCAATGTAGGAATAATCATCCGGAAAGATGATCATTGTCGGTCTGGGATCCTGTTCCAGCAGGATCCTTGTCTTTTCTGCACAATCCCGAATATCGTGATAATGTCCTTCCAGAATGCGGCTGGAAGGGACTTGGATTCCCAATTGTGCACAGGTACTGCGGAAGCTCGTCACTCTTTCACGCGTAACTCTGGTGTCATCGCCGTGTATGAAAGCGATCTCCCTGTGCCCCATCTCATAAGCATAACGGACGATCGTGCCAAGTCCCTGTGAGTTATCGGAAAGGACAGCGGCACAGCCATCCAGTACATAATCCACCGCAACGACAGGGATCTTCGAAGCAGCCAGTTCAAGCACTTCGGGATTATCGAAGTTTGCCGTCATGATGCAGACACCGTCAAGATTGCGATATTCAACGTGCTTTAGATAGGTCGTCTTTTTACCTGCGATCTTATGATTGATGAAAGTGAGATCATAACCCGCTGTTTCCGCTTCACGCTGAAAACTCTCCAATATCATGGAGAAGTATTCGTGCGACAACCCGGCCCTTTCGTCCGCAAACAGGATCCCCAGATTGTACGTATTATTCGTCTTTAAAGCCCGGGCTGCGATATTTGTCGTATAACCGAGCTTTGCGGCAGCCCTGCGTACCTTTTCTTTGGTCGCAGGAGAGATATCGTCCTGGTCGTTGAGAGCCTTTGATACCGTTGCTACCGAGACATTACATTCTTTAGCGATATCCTTGATCGAGGTCATTTTTCACTTCATTTCCAATAAGTGTTCACGGATCGGATCGAAATGCGCATCCACGATACCGAAATCCATTTCCTTATAAGACCATATCGCTCTTCCGATATGGTATTTTTCAAATACTTTATGCACACAGGTATGCCACTTTAAGATCTCTTCCGGATCCGCCAGATCGATGACGCCGTATTCTCCGCAATACAGAGGAACATTTCTTTCTTCAGCAATACGGATCGCTTCCGCAAACAGCCATTCGAAATAATCCGCATTCATCTTCCCTTCTTTCGGAAAATCATCCTTAAAATCTTTTCCGATCTGCTGCGAAGTGAGTTTTTCATATTCCGAATAATCCAATTCGAAATCTGTTCGGAAATCACGATCCATCTGCGGGATCCAATAAGCACCCTGGTGCGTAAAAACCAAAGGAGAATAGCAATGAAAGTTGTAGATGATATGATCATCGTGGGGAGGATCTAGATCCTTTATCGCCTTAACAGAGTTGTTGTGATAACCACCGACGATTATATCTATCGTCGGTGCTTCTTCCCTTATCACATCGACCGTTTTCGCAATGATCTGATTCCATTTCTGACAATAAGAGGCGTCGGACACTTCATTCAGAAGTTCAAAGGAGAGATTTTTATGATGTCCGAAGACTCTGGCAAATTCTTTCCAGATCCCATAGAAGATCTCCTGATATTTCTCGTTTTCAAAGAAACCTTCTTCATTTTCCCCGGCATCAAAACTGAAACCGACCGTCTTATGCAGATCCAGGATCATGTTCAGACCATTATCGGCGCACCAGTTGATGCAGTCGTTTAGTCTTTCATAACCCTTTTCGTTTTTCGTCAGATCACGATTCAGGATCAATTCATAATCTACCGGGATACGCACATGATCAAAACCCCAACGGGCGATACGACTGAAATC